>DASQCG010000084.1:0-23055 GCA_035634825.1 Thermomicrobiales bacterium
ATTCGTCGCGTGCGCCCACCTGAACCCTACAAGGGCAAGGGCATTCGGTACGAAGGTGAGCGGATCCGCCGCAAGGCCGGTAAGGCCGGTAAGGCGAAGTAGCCTGGGGCGCTGAGCGCCAGCCAGCTTGGGAGTCGAAAGATATGCGTCTTAAATACAGAAGGGCACTCAGCCCGCGCAAACGCCGGCACGTCCGCGTACGCGCCAAGGTTGCGGGAACGCCGAACCGGCCGCGTCTCAACGTGTTCCGGTCCAGCGCGCACATGTATTGCCAGGTGATTGATGACGTGGCAGGCCACACCATCGTCGCGGCTTCCGACCTCGATGAGGACGTGAAGAACGTGATTGGCGAGCGTGCAACGAAGTCGGAGCGCGCCAAGGCTGTCGGCACGGTGATTGCCGAGCGGGCCAAGGCGGCCGGGATCTCCGCGGTCGTCTTCGATCGCGGTGGCTTCCTGTATCACGGCCGGGTCAAGGCCGTCGCCGAGGGCGCCCGCGAGGGCGGCCTCGATTTCTAGTCGTCGGGAGGGACGAACCAGATGGATCGCGAAGAGCGAAGCTCACGACGACGGAACGATGGCGAAGGCCCGGAGTTCGACGAGCGTGTAGTTCAGATCAACCGCGTGGCCAAGGTGGTCAAGGGCGGACGCCGGTTTAGCTTCGGCAGCATTGTTGTCGTAGGCGACGGCAAGGGCCGGGTCGGCGTTGGCATGGGTAAGGCCGGCGAAGTCCCGGATTCGATTCGCAAGGGTGTCGATGCCGCCAAGAAGGCGATGATCACCGTGCCTCTCGATGGCACGACGATTCCGCACGAGGTCGAGGAAAAGTTCGGCGCGGCTCGCGTGCTGATCAAGCCGGCCGCGCCCGGAACCGGCGTCATTGCCGGTGGTGGTACGCGCGCCGTGCTTGAGGCGGCTGGCATTCGTGACGTCCTGACCAAGGCGCACGGAAGCAGCAACCCCGTCAATATCGTCCGTGCGACGATCAAGGCGCTTGAGTCGCTCGAGTCGCTGGAGCGCGTTTCGGCGCGCCGCCGCCGGGAGCGCCCGGTGCGGCGACCGCTCGGAAATGCGATGGCCGCTTCTCCCGCACCGGTTGTGGCGGAAGCTGCGGCCGAGACTCCCGCTCGCAAGCGAGCGCCGCGCTCACGCAAGACTGAGAGCTAATTGATGCCCACCAAGCAGGAATCAGCTACCATCGGCACCGTTAAGGTCACGCTCAAGCGGAGCCCGATCGGGCGCTCGCCACGGCAGGGACAGACCCTTCAGTCTATGGGACTCCGCCGCCTGAATCAGACCGTTGAATTGCAGGACACCCCGTCTACGCGCGGGATGATCGCCAAGGTGGCCCACCTCGTCTCGGTGGACGAGTAGGCGCCGGGCGAAAGGAAGCAGAGATGCCTCTTACACTTTCAGACCTCGTTCCTGATGAGGGAGCGAAAACGAGCAAGAAGCGCGTTGGTCGGGGCACCGGCAGCGGTCATGGCAAGACCTCCGGTCGCGGCACCAAGGGTCAGAAGTCCCGCTCGGGCCCGGGCGTTCGGCGCGGATTCGAGGGTGGCCAGCTCCCCCTCATGAAGCGCATGCCATACAAGCGCGGATTCACGAACATCTTCCGCGCTGAGTGGGAAGTCGTGAACCTGAACACGATTGCAGAGCACGGAATGAGTGGCGAAATCACCCCGGAGACTCTGTACGAGCGCGGCGTGATCCGTGGACTCGAGTTCCCGGTCAAGGTCCTGGGCAGTGGTGAGGCGGCCGGCAAGCTCTCGATCAGCGCCCACGCGTTTTCCGAGAGCGCAAAGTCCGCGATTGAAGCCGCTGGCGGAACCGCGACCGTGCTTGAGCGGACAGACCGCTGGATCACCGCGCGACCGCGTACCCGCCGCCTGCCAATCAACCGCGAGTTGAAGGAGGCACGTTTCGGCAAGGTCGGTGGCCCGCAGCGCCGTGACGAAGTCTCCAGCTAAGAGACAGTAAGGGACCCGGTATGCTCGAGGCAGTTCTTAACGCGTTCAAAATTCCCGACTTGCGGCGCAAGCTGCTCTTCACGCTCGGGATGTTGGTGATCTTCCGGGTTTTCGCGAGCATCCCGGTCCCGGGCGTGAACCAGAAAGAGCTTCAGGACTTCATCGCGCAGAACCAGCTCCTGAGCGTGCTCAACCTGTTCTCCGGAGCAGGATTAAGCAACTTCTCGGTGGTAGCGCTGGGCGTGTACCCGTATATCACCGCCTCGATCATCATGCAGCTCATGACGCCGATCATCCCGCGGCTGAATGAGCTGTCGATGGAGGGTCAGCAGGGTCGGAACAAGATCAACCAGTACACCCACTGGCTGACCGTGCCGCTGGCCTTCCTGCAGGCGTATGGTCATGCCATCCTGTTCACCCGAAGCACGTCGGGCGGCGTCAGCCTGCTAGAGGGCTTTGGGCTATTCAACAAGAGCACGTTCATTCCATCCCTGGCCATCCTGATGTCGATGACGGCCGGAACCATGCTGCTGACCTGGATGGGTGAGCTGATCACCGAGATGGGCATCGGCAACGGAACGTCGATCATCATCTTCGGCGGCATCGTGGCGCACTTGCCCAGCACGCTGGGACGTCTGTTCGGCGGGTCGGCGACGACTGACATCATCGGCGTCGTCACGTTTGCGGCAATCGCGCTTATCACTGTGGTAGGCATCGTCCTCATCAATGAGGGGCAGCGCCGCATTCCCGTTCAGCATGCCAAGCGGATCCGTGGCAATCGCATGTACGGCGGGACGACCACGTTCATCCCGTTGCGGGTCAACTCGGCCGGCATGATCCCACTGATCTTCGCGGTCAGCATTATGGTCTTCCCGGGCATGATCGCCAACTTCCTCAGCTCATCGAGCCGTGAGGGTGTGCGGAGCTTCGCTGGCTGGCTCTCGCGATTCTTCAATCCGCAGAGCTTCCAGTACAACATGATCTACTTCCTGATGGTTGTCGGCTTCACGTACTTCTACACGATGGTCGTCTTCCAGCAGCAGCGGATCCCCGAGAATCTGCAACGGCAGGGAGCATTCATTCGCGGTGTGCGGCCAGGGAAGCAGACTGCGATCTACCTTCAGCGGGTGCTGAACAGGATCACGCTGGTAGGCGCGCTTTTCCTTGGCGCTATTGCGGTGCTTCCGTATTTCGCCTCACAGTTGACGGGAATCAACAACCTGCTCCTGAGTGCGACCTCCCTGTTGATCGTGGTTGGTGTGGCGATCGACACGATGCGGCAGCTCGAGGCCCAACTGATGATGCGCAACTATGAAGGCTTCATTAGCTAGGGGACGGGGTCGTGATCTCTGGACATCATGTGATCCTGATGGGCGCACAGGGCGCCGGCAAGGGTACCCAGGCTGAGCGACTGGCGCCGGCGCTGAACCTGTACCACCTGTCGACGGGCGAAGCGTTTCGGTCAGCCATCAGTGCGCAAACCGAACTCGGTGTGCTTGCGAAGGGGTACCTCGACCGAGGTGACCTGGTTCCAGACGACGTGACTCTCGGGATTGTCGCCGACAAACTCGAGGAGATCGCCAGCAGCGCCGGACCTGATCGTAAGGACGGTGCGCTTTTTGATGGCTTCCCGCGGACCTTGTCGCAGGCGGAAGGCCTGACGGATCAGCTCGAGAAGCGCAGCGAGCATATCGTGGCTGTGATCGAGATTGAAGTCCCGCGCGACGAGCTGATCGAGCGACTCTCGGGCCGCAGGATCTGCCCGACTAGCGGCACCGTCTACCACATTAAGTTCAACCCGCCTAAAGTCGCCGGCATCTGCGACAAGGACGGAACTCCGCTGATTCAGCGAGAGGACGACACACCCGAGGCAATTGCCCGTCGCCTGAACCTCTACTTCGAGATGACGGCTCCGGTCCTTGCGTACTACCGTAATCTCGGTTTGCTCGAAACCGTCGACGGGCGCAAGTCCATCGACGAGGTCCAGGCCGACATCCGCGCTATCGTCGAGGCACGCGTGGCCTCGACCAGACAGTAATAAACATGGCAATCACGATCAAAAATGAGCGCGAGATCGGACTGATGCGCGAGGCCAGCCAGGCCGTCGCACTCGTCCATGCTCGCATCGAGGCGGCGATAGCGCCCGGGATTACCACCAGGGACCTCGACGACATCGCCCGTGACACATTGCAGGAAGCAGGCGCCAAGTCGCTTTTCCTCGGCCATCTCGGCTTCAAGGGACGTATTTGCGCATCCGTGAACGAGGAAATCGTTCACGGCATCCCGGGCAAGCGAGTTCTGGAGGACGGCGACATCATCTCGGTGGACGTCGGGGCGCGCGTCGGCGGATATTGCGGCGATTCGGCCTGGACCTACCCCGTCGGCAATATCAGTGACGAAGCCCGGCATCTCCTCGAGTCAACCGAACGTTCGCTCTATCTCGGAATCGAGCAGGCTAAGGTTGGAGCGCACCTGAATGCGATCGGCCATGCCGTCGAGGAATACGCCACCAGCCAGGGACTCGGCCTTGTGCGCGAGTATGGTGGTCACGGTATCGGCCGGGAGATGTGGGAGGATCCGCACGTCCCAAACCATGGATCACCCGATTCCGGGCCGCGGCTGCGCGCCGGGATGACGCTGGCGATCGAGCCGATGCTGAATGTCGGCGGTGACGAGACATTCCAGCTCGAAGACGGCTGGACAGTTATCACGGCTGATCGAACGCTTTCGGCGCATTTCGAGCACACGATCGTAATCCGGGAGGATGGCCCGGAAATCTTGACGAAACGCCTGTCCGGAGTGGTAAAATAGGAGTCTTGTGCGCATGCCGGAGGCGTGCGCCTTTACGTGTGCGTAAAACTGCCGTTCCCCGCGCCCCTGGCGACGGAGAACCCGGCAAGGGGATTTTTGTCCGATGAAGGTTGCAGCATCAGTAGTTCGGCGATGCGATCGATGCAAGATCGTTCGCCGCAAAGGCGTTTTGCGAGTCATTTGCAGCAACCCGAAGCACAAGCAGCGGCAGGGATAAGAGATGGCACGTATTTCCGGAATTGACCTTCCACGAGAGAAGCGCGTAGAGGTAGGCCTCACCTACATCTACGGCATCGGATTGCATACCAGCCAGCAGCTCCTCCAGCGAACTGGCATCAATCCCGATACACGGGTGCGGGACCTGACGGAAGATGAAGTCCAGCGGCTGCGCGACATCATCGACAAAGAGCTCCGTGTAGAGGGAGATCTCCGGCGCGAAGTCTCGATGAACATCAAGCGATTGATGGACATCGGGTGCTATCGCGGGCTTCGCCATCGGCGAGGCATGCCGGTGAGGGGTCAGCGGACCCGTACAAATGCGCGCACCCGGCGCGGTCCGAAGCGGGCGATTGGCCTGAAGAAGAAGAAGTAGGCAGGTTTGGATCCGCGATCGATTTGATTGCGGATCTGGATTGGGCAGAGAGGTACACCGCGAATGTCAGAGCGGCGGCGAGGAGCCACCCAGACAAAAGGCAAGACACGCGTTCGGCGTCGAGATCGGAAGAATGTTCCCCGGGGTCGGGCGTACATTCAGGCAACGTTCAATAACACGATCGTTACCCTGACCGATCCGACAGGAAACGTGCTGTCCTGGTCGAGCTCCGGAGCCAACGGCTTCAAGGGGTCGCGCAAGAGCACCCCGTTCGCGGCCCAGGTGACGGCTGAGCAGGCTGCGCGCCGGGCCATGGAGCACGGATTGCGCACCGTCGACGTGTTCGTCAAGGGTCCGGGCTCCGGACGCGAGATGGCGATTCGCGCGCTCCAGTCCGCCGGCGTCAACGTGATTTCGATCACCGACACCACCCCCATTCCGCATAACGGCTGCCGTCCGCCCAAGCGGCGTCGCGTCTAGCCGGCCCTGCCGCATTCGAGGAGGAACCTGAGTCGTTATGGCGAGATATACGGGCCCGGTGTGCCGATTATGTCGGCGCGAGGGCATGAAGCTCTATCTGAAGGGCACGCGGTGTGACACACCGAAGTGCGCGGTCAGCAAGACCCGGAAGAATTATCCCCCGGGCCAGCATGGCCAGCGCCGCACCCGGCGGCAATCGGAGTACGGTTTGCAGTTGCGCGAGAAGCAGCGCGTGCGGCGGTATTACGGCATCCTCGAAACGCAGTTTCACCGACTGTACGACGAGGCGGTTCGCCGTGGCGGTGTGACGGGTGAGAACCTGCTCCAGCTGCTCGAGAGCCGTCTGGATAATGTCGTTTACCGGATGGGCTTCGCCGACAGCCGCGCCCAGGCGCGCCAGCTTGTCCGGCACGGCCACTTCTCGGTCAACGGCCGCAAGACCGATATCCCTTCCTTCATCGTCAAGGCAGGCGATATGGTGTCGGTCAAGGCAGAGAAGCGGTCCAAGCCCTATTTTGAAGACTTCAATGTGCAGCTCGAGACGAAGCGCCCGCCGGATTGGGTGAGCGTCAACGTCAATGACCTGAGCGGCAAGGTGCTGAGCCTGCCGACCCGTGACCAGATGGAGCTGCCGCCGTTCAACGAGGCGCTGATCGTTGAGTACTACAGCCGGTAATCTCCGGCGCATAGCTCAATAAGCAAGGAGGCGATCTCGCTTGTTCGAGAAACCGCAATTCCGAATTGACACAGAAGAGACCGGTCTCAATTACGGCCGATACAAGATTGAGCCGCTCGAGCCGGGATATGGAACGACGCTGGGCAACGCGCTGCGCCGGATCCTGCTGCGCTCCCTCGAGGGAGTTGCGATCTCGCGCGTCCAGATCGAAGGCGTCTGGCATGAGTTCTCGACGATCAACAACGTCCGCGAGGACGTCGTCGAGATCGTCTTGAACCTGAAGCGTGTCCGCCTGAAGCGGGTCACCGAGTTCAGCGGCGAGACCCGCGCTCACCTCTATGTCCGGTCAGACGGCTCCGGTGAGCGTGTCGTGACTGCCGGAGATATCGCGTGGCCCTCCGAGGTTGAGATCGTCAATCCGGATCAGGTCATCGCGACCCTGACCGGCACCGACGCGATCCTCGACATGGATCTCTGGGTTGCCCGCGACCGTGGCTACCGCCCGGCCGAGCACCAGGAGGCCTACTCGATCGGCCAGATCCCGATCGACGCCATCTTCACTCCGGTCCAGAAGGTGAACTTTGTCGTCGAGCACACTCGTGTTGGCCAAGTGACGGACTTCGACCGGCTGATCCTCGAGATCCTGACCGACGGCACGGTTGAGCCGGAGGAGGCCCTCAGCGAGGCTGCCCGCGTACTGATGGACCATGCCCGGATCTTCGCGGAATTCAACCGCAAGGAGACCGAGACGGCCGTCACGCAGGGTGCGTTCATCTCTGAGGAAGTCCAGAACAAGGCGCTCGCCGATCTTGGACTCTCGCCGCGCGTGCTCAATGCGCTTCGCAGCCGCCAGATCGACAAGGTTGGTCAGGTCCTGACGATGGATCCGGATCAGCTCCTTTCGATCCGCAACTTTGGTCCGCGCTCCCTCAAGGAGCTGCGGGACAAGCTGAGCGAGTATGGATACCTGCCGGAGGGCGATGCCGGCATCTTCTCGGCTGATCACGGCTACTTTGACGCACTCGAATCCGCCATGGATGGCGACGAGGACGATGAGAGCCGGGATGTTGCGGAGGCAATTGCATCGCTCGCCGGTGACGATCTCGGTGCAAGTGACACAGATGGTGAGGAAGCGTAGCGATGCGACACCGTAAGGCGGGCCGCAAATTCGGCCGAAACCCAGCCCAGCGACGTGCCATGTTTCGGCAGCTGGCGGTGTCGATGATCCTGCACGAGCGGATCACCACCACCGAGGCCAAGGCGAAGAGCATGCGGCCGATCGTTGAAAAGCTCGTCACGATTGCCCGCGAGGATTCGCAGGCACATCGCAAGCTGATCATGTCCAAGATCGACCACCCGCTGGCCACCGCCAAGCTGTTCGAGGTGATCGCGCCGCGCTTTACTGAGACTCCGGGCGGGTACACCCGCATCGCGAAGCTCGAGCCGCGCCGTGGCGATGCCGCACCGATGGCTCTGATCGAGTTCATCGCCTGATTTGGCTGACGAATCGTCGCGAGAATCCGCCGGCAGCAAGCTCAAGCTGGTTCTCGCGTACGATGGGTCGAAGTTCTCTGGCTCGCAACGCCAGAGGGGTAATCGAACAGTCCAGGGCGACCTGGAAGACGCGATTGCCAGGTTGAGTAACGGGCCGGTCAAGGTTGCGATGGCCGGTCGCACCGATGCAGGGGTGCACGCACTGGGGCAAGTTGCCTCGTGCGATGATCCCCGATGTGATTTGGAGCCGACGAGGCTCCGGCTGGCACTGAACAATCAGCTGCCGGCCGACATTTCGGTTCTGGAGGTTGGGCGAGTCGAGTCGACGTTCGATCCAAGACGAGATGCCAGGTGGCGACACTACCGGTATCGAATCTGGGTCGGGCCAAGGCACCCGCTCCTGATCTCGCAGAGCCTGCAGGTGAACGGGCCGCTCAATGTCATGCGCATGCTGCACGGAGCGGTGAGGTTCGAAGGCGAGCACGATTTCGCCAGTTTTGCTGGGCTCGGCAAGGGAGTGCCGGGATCGAGCGATATCGGTTCGCGTGGATCGGTTCGGCGGATTCACCGGGCGAAGGTCCAGAGCCGAACCAGCGGGGAGTATCGGGGGCAAGTCATCGAAATCGACATTGTCGGTGACGCGTTTCTGCCAGGTCAGGTTCGCAGTATGGTCGGAGCACTGCTCGATGTCGGGCGGGGCAAGGTCCAACCGGACTGGATTGATGAGTTGATTGCGATTGCGGACCGCCGACGAGGTCCCAAAGCGGCGGCTCCTCACGGGCTGACGCTCGTGGAAGTCGGATACGAAGATTGGGATCCGGAACGGATCAGCAAGCGAGAGACAGGAACACTATGGTAGATCGACGAACCTTTTCTCCAAAGGCTGGCGATATTCAACGAGATTGGTTCATCGTTGATGCCGACGGCCTGACGCTCGGTCGGCTGGCGAGCGTGATTGCCTCGACGTTGCGGGGCAAGAATAAGCCGACCTATGCTCCGCACATGGACATGGGCGATTTCGTGATCGTCATCAATGCCGACAAGATCAAGGTCACCGGCAACAAGGAGACCGAGAAGTTCTATTACCGGCATTCGCAGTACCCCGGCGGTCTGAAGGCCACCATGCTCCGCGACGTCCGCGCGAAGCATCCGGACCGGATCATCAAGTCGGCGGTGCGGGGAATGTTGCCGCGGACGACACTCGGCGAGCGGCAGCTGAGCAAACTGAAGGTGTACGCAGGAGCGGATCATCCGCATGCGGCGCAGCAGCCGAAGCCGCTGCCGCTGTAGGGGAGACTGAGGACCAACGATGACAGAGAAGGCGCGATATCACTACGGTACTGGCCGGCGCAAGGAAGCAGTTGCCCGGGTTCGGATGTATCCTGGCAAGGGTGCGATCACCGTCAATGGCAAGACCGTTCCCGAATATTTCGGCGGTCGCTCGAATCTTCACTCCACCCTTGAGAGCCCACTGCGACTGACCAACACGACCGGCCGCTATGACATCATCGTCAAGGTCGTCGGCGGCGGCGTTGCAGGGCAGGCGGGCGCGGTTCGCCATGGCATTGCCCGGGCGCTCGCCCGCTCCGACGACGAGCTGCGGCCGATTTTAAAGCGCGCGAAGCTCTTGACCCGCGATGCGCGCGTCAAAGAGCGGAAGAAGGTCGGTCTCAAGCGAGCCCGCAAGGCGCCTCAGTACACGAAGCGGTAATCTGCCGAGTCGTCATCTCACGCAAACATCAGGGCTGGTGCGTTTCGCACCGGCCCTGTTTCGTTTGCCGACCAGGCTTCAGACCGATTCGACTGCTGACCGAATGGCCGACTCGACAGCCAGCTCGGCTGCGACGGTGAGCCGGAGCGTGTTTGGCTGACTAATCTCGGACGACGCCCCGGTCTGCGAGACGAACACGAGGTCGCCATCCCACAGCGTGTGACACGGAACGATCGCCCGGGCCATTCCGTCGTGCGCCGAAACAGCGATCCGGCGCAGGCACCGCTGGTCGGCATCGCCATCGACGATCACCGCGACGAGAGTCGTAGAGGTTCGATCATCTTGCGGAGCCGCATGCGTCAAGAGCTGTCCGCGCGAATCCGGCGAGCCCTCTCCTTTGATGTCGCCAACGGCGTTGACTATGCATATGGCGTGGACCGCTGTGTGATCGGTGGCGTGTATCGTCACCCAGCCGAATCCGCCAGGCATGGGTTGCTGGTCCGGCCAGAGCTTGCGGATCGTGGCGCCGGTCCCAGCCCCGATCGGGCCACGCCCCGAGTCTGCAAGCGGACGAGCAGCTTCGCACGCGGCATATCCACACTCGGCGATCGGCCACTCCGGTGACCCTACGCCGAGGTCGAAGATGACAGCAGCGGGGACAATCGGCACAGGGCCGGCTGCGGTTTGGAACCCGCGATTTCTCTCGCGAAGGAACCGCATCACGCCATCCGCTGCGGCAAGTCCAAACGCGCTCCCGCCAGTCAGGAGAATTGCGTCGGCTTGACCAACAAGACGGTCGGACGACAGAAGGTCTGTTTCCCGGGTTCCAGGAGCTCCTCCGCGCACGTCAACGACCGTGGGCACGAGGCGGTCAAACAGGATTACCGTGCAGCCGGTTCCGGCCAGCGAATCGGTCCAGTGTCCGACGCCGAAGGTCGCGCGACCTGAGGAATCAGTCACAGAAATACCGAGAGGCCGGGCCGGGCGATCATGATCTGCCCGCTGAAGGTCGCTCCCGCCTCGTCCGCACCAAGCTCGAGTCCAAGCTCCTGCCAGCGATGGGTGAGGATCAAGGTCGACGCTCCTGCACTTGCTGCGAGGGTCCCGGCTTCCTGCGCGGTCAGGTGTCCCCGCTTATCTGCGGTATCTTGCGTATCGGCAGGTTCAGTCGATTCGCTGATCAACAGCGAGACACCTGAGAAGAATCGGGTGAGACTGTCAAGTGCGACCGGGCCTGTGTCGGCTGAATATCCCAGGTCATTGCTGCCAGGGCCCGCGACGCGCATCGCCCAGGCTGGAACAGGATGGAATGTTCGAGAGAACGCTATGGCGATACTGCCGATATCAAGACTCGTCGCAGGATCATACTCAGCCATCGCGAAGACATCTTCCAGGAACGTCTCGTCATCCTCGTCTCCGAATGCCGATGTCCAATTTGAGAACCGGTCAACGCTCCCCGGTGGCACAAAAAGTGGAAGCCGGCGCGTGAGCGGATCCGGGTTGTACATTGCCAGATACCGGAACGCGGCCAGATCGAGGATGTGATCCAGGTGACAATGCGAGATCACGATCGCATTCAGGAGTCGAAAGTCGAGGTGCTTGCGAAGCTCGAGCAGCGTGCCCGGCCCCATGTCGATCACAATCGCCGTATCGCCCTCGGTCACGAGGAACCCCGCGCAGCCGGCGCCGGTATTAGGACCGGCCGCGCTGCCACCGAGGACGGTGAGCTTCACCGGACCGGCGCAGCATCGAGCGCGTTGAGGTGCGCGCAATCATTGAACCGGTGAAATATCGACCCATCGGTCGTTATCTCGAGATGGGTCACGCTGCAGTTCTGGATCTGATAGCGCGACCAGTCATTCGGCGGCGTACCAATCAATTGCGCCGCAAGTGAGCCGAGCACGCCGCCATGGCTCACGACAACGGCCGTGTGCGAGGCATACCGCGTTGCCAGGCCAGTGAGCGCGTCTCGGACACGCATGTGGAATTCGCTCAGGCGCTCGCCACCGGGCCAATGCACGTCGAAATCTTTGTCGGCGAACCGTGCAGCGAAGTCTGGCTGATGGGAGCGGATGTCCTCGAACGACCACCCCTCGTACGTGCCGAAGTCCAGCTCAGCAATGTCCGGATCGATTTCGACCGGCAAATCCAGGACATCGGCAATCGCCTGCGCGGTTTCCCTGGCGCGCAACAGTGGGCTCGCGACGACGACATCCGGTCGCGCGAGCGTTCCGACGTGCGCCGCAACCGACGCGGCCTGCTGGTAGCCGAGCTCATCGAGTGGGATGTCAGTCCGCCCGACGAGTATGCGGCGGACGTTGCCCTCCGTCCGTCCGTGGCGCACGAATATGAACTCGCTGCGACCACCGGTTGGGTGACCAAACGGGACTTCTATTGGCAGATCCATCGTGGCAGTGAATGCGCCACGTTCCGATTGAGACACTTAAACCTCCATAACCATCGGCAGTATCATCGGCCGGCGCCGCGTCTCCTTGAACAGGAAGTTCGCCGCGGTATCCCTTAATTGCCGGCTGAGATAGCCCCAATCCTCGGTGCTGTGTCCATTCGTGTAGGTGTCGAGCGTTTCCTGCAGGCGATCCTTGACCGAATCGAGAAGTGCTCCGGACTCGCGCGCATGGACGAATCCGCGAGTCGCGATCTCGGGTCCGGCCACGATTCGGCCGGTCTGACGATCGACCGTAACGATGACCATCAAAATGCCATCCTGGGCAAGCGCCTGGCGGTCGCGGATGACAACGTCTCCGACAGTGCCGACGCTCAGTCCATCGACATATACGAAACCGGCATCGACATGGCCCGCGACACCAACATGTTTGGGCGCGATCTCGACCACGTCGCCGACTTCCGCGAACGTTATGTTGTCGGTCGGAATGCCGTGTTCGAGCGCAAGATCCGCATACAGCGCCATATGGCGGTGCTCGCCGTGGAAGGGGAGCACGTACTGCGGGTCGACTGCCTTGAGCATATCGACCAATTCGTCGCGGCTGGCGTGGCCCGAGACGTGGACCAGCGCTCGTGCCTGGTAGATTACGTCCGCGCCGGCCCGGAAGAGCTTGTTGATGATCCGGTAGACAGCAGTCTCGTTGCCGGGGATCGGCGTGGCCGAGACGACCACGGTGTCACCACGAGCAATTGAAACTTCGCGGTGGTCGCCGTTCGCGATCCGGGAGAGTACAGCCATCGGCTCACCCTGGCTGCCCGTGACGATGTAGACCACCTGATGATCGGGCATCAGGGCAGCCTCTTTGGCATCAACCAACACGCGCTCGGGATCGGTCAGGAAGCCGAGCTCGAGCGCCACGCGGACGTTCTGATCGAGACTACGGCCCAGGGTTGCGACGCGCCGGCCGTTGCGGCCCGCGACATCGATGATCTGCTGGATGCGGGCGATCAGCGACGCGAAGGTCGCAACGATGATGCGCCCCTCGGCCTGCGCAAAGACTTCCTCGTAGGTTTCGCCGATAACCGCCTCTGACGGCGTTCGGCCCTTCGCCTCAATATGGACGCAGTCTGAGATCAGCAGATGCACGCCTCGCTGGCGGAACCGCTCGATTTTGGCAAAATCGGTTGTCCGACCGTCAATCGGCGTGGCATCGAGCTTGAAGTCGCTCGTGTGGACGATCAGACCCGCCGGAGTGTCGATTGCGAACCCGACGGCATCCGGGATGCTATGGCAGACGCGAAACGGCTCGACCGTGAAATCACCGGTCTTGTATGTCGTGTCGCTGTCCGGGTCGAGCTCGATCATCTCGACCTTCGAGCGCACCTTGCGATCGTCGAGCTTGGCGCCGATCAAACCCAGCGTCAGCCGGGTCGCGTATACGGGCACCGGCGCCAGGTCCGGGATGAGATAGGGCAGGGCGCCGATATGGTCCTCATGCCCGTGGGTGATGAAGATCGCGCGGACCTTGTCCTTGTGCTCCCGCAGATAGCTGATATCGGGCAAGACAAGGTCGATGCCGAGCTGCTCTTCCTGGGGGAATCCGACGCCGCAGTCGACGACGATGATGTCCCGCTCGGATTCCAGGCAAAACATGTTGCGGCCGACCTCGGCGAGACCGCCGAGGAAAATCAACTTCACAGATTCTGATGTGCTAATTGTAGTGCCTCCAGATTGTCCGGGAGCGCTAGAAGAGCTTGAGCTGATCTAATGGCGACTCTTCCGGCTGATGCGATTCGCTCAATTTGTGCCGTGATTTCTCTGCCGCCTCAACGGTGGACGGCAGCTTGGCGAAGTCCGCTTCGATCTGAGTGCGGACCGCCGGGGAACGCAGCGCCGCCGCAGGGTGATACATCGGCATCACCATGTGGCGACCGAACTGGCGCGCCTGTCCATGGATCTTTGAGATCTTCTCGCCGGAAAACCAGCGCGCCATGGAAAAGCGACCGAGTGTGACAACGAGGAGCGGGTCGATGAGAGCAAGTTGCCGGTCAAGATACCCGCTGCACGCAGCGATCTCATCAGGCAATGGGTCCCGGTTTCCCGGCGGTCGGCATTTGACGACGTTCGTGATGAAGACGTCGCCGCGCTTGAGCCCGGAGATTCCGAGCAACTCATCGAGGAACTTGCCTGCTGCTCCCACAAATGGCAGTCCTTGCTGGTCTTCGTTCCAGCCCGGCCCCTCTCCGATAAACATGATCTTCGCAGTCGCGGGCCCCGCGCCCGGAACGGCCAGGGTTCGCGTGCGGGAGAGGTCGCAAAGTGGGCAAACCCGGACTTCGCTTGCGACGGTGTCGAGCGAGTCCGCTCCGTCGGGATTCGCTGTGCGAGGCTCCGTTCCCATACTGCAAGTATAGTCGACTGCTCTTGATCATCACGGAAATGCGGCACTACGAAGTCACGTCCTGGCGAGAGTTAGAGTGCCGAAGCGTCCCCGAATGTGTCGTCGCCCGCAACAACAATCAATCCCGGATCTGACGTAGGTGATGGGGCAACCGGCGTATCCCCGAAATAAGCTATTGATCCGGTCCTTGCAAGCGCGCTACGGACGAGTTCTGACCAACCGGGCGCCGACGTCGGCCCGACAGGTACGACGAACTCGGCGCTGGACTCGGATCTGCGCCATCGAGCAATGATGTTGGCCTCATCCACGCCGGAATGATCGATTGGCTCCATCCCACGCTGAAGGTATCGCTGCCAGGCGGAATCAAGTCGTTCGGCGGCGACGAGCACGGAGTCCGACTCGACGAGCACGTGCGACCACCACCGCCCCTCGATGATCAGAAGGAGCTGCGCGGCGGCTCCTCCGGGTGCTGGCTGGACAATCAGGTACGGTTCCTGAAGAACGAGGGAGGAAAGAGACCGCTGCTCATCGCGCAACCGGGTCAGAATATCCAGCTCCCGGCGCAATCGCTGCGCCCGCTCGAACTTGAGCGCTTCACTGGCCTCGGCCAATTCCGCTTCGAGTTTTGTCAGCACGTCAACTCGCTCGAGGTCAAGCAAGCCAAGTACCTCATTCACGCCGGCTCGATATTCGTCAGCGATCGCCTGACCGATGCACGGCCCGTTGCAACGGTGGAGGTCGAGCTCCAGGCAGGGATTGCCGTAGCTGGACTTCGTCTTGAAACCCCGGCTGCACGAGCGCAAGTTATATCGACGGTTTAGCACCTCGATCGCTTCCCGGGCGGTCGCTTGGCTCCGGTATGGACCGAAATAGCGGGCGCCATCGGGTCGCCGATGCTTGGCCAGGCGAAGATTGGGCCATGGATTGGCCGGATCGATCCGGATGTAGGGATACGACTCACTGTTGCGAAGGACGGTGTTGTACGGCGGTTGGTGGCGACGAATCAATTGTGATTCGAGCAGCAGCGCGACGAGTTCCGAGCCGGTTTCTTCGTGCTCGATTCGTGCGATCGCCTCGACCAGCCCGTCCATCTTGCGCGTGTATCCCAGCGGCTGCGAATAGTAGCTCGAGACGCGATCCCGGATCGACTTGGCCTTGCCGACGTAGAGGATCCGGTCGTTGGCGTCGATCATCAGATAAACACCGGGCGTACGGGGCAGGGCGTCGAGGTGGCGTCGATCAAGGAGCGATCCAGCCGATTGCCCGTGCCCGGCTGGTAATGAGCGGGATTCCTTGCCGGGCCGGATCAGCGACTCGACCGCGATCCCGGCGTCGGCCGCCATACCCGCCAGGCGTAGCGCTACGGCCGCGGCCAGTTCGGCATCGGCGAGCGCCCGATGGTATTTGCGCGGGGCAAGTCCGAGCGAGGTTGCGACACGATCAAGCGACGGCCGAACCGATCGACCGAGCACGCGCATCGACATCGGGACTGTGTCGATGGTCGGGTTCTGGATGAGTGGCAGCTTTGCGCGCTCGAACTCCGCGTTCAGGAATGCCACGTCGAACCCGACGTTGTGCCCGAGCATCGGCAGGTTGCCAATGAATGCCGCGATCTCCCCGGCGACCTGCCCGAACCGCGGCGCGGGGATCAGGTCGCTATCCGTCAGTCCTGTGAGCTTGCGCACGTAATCAGGTACACGTCGCTCCGGGTTGATCAGGGTCGAGTACCGCTCCGTGCAACGACCATTGACGTACCGGGCGAGCCCGATCTCGATCATCCGATGCTGGCGTGGCCTAAGGCCAGTTGTCTCGACATCGATGGCTACGAACGAAACGATGTTGCCGACGCTGACATCATCGATTCCGGCGACGGCCCATGTTTGGGAGCCGATCTGGATGAAGCGGTGATCCGAACCGAGCACGGTCTGGACAAGCGAGCGCCAGAGCTCCGGCCGGGTGGCCGCGCCGAACATGAACTGGATGAGTTCGGTTTCCGCGACTTTCCCGTTGCGCTCGGAGATGAAATCGAACGCGCGATTGCGAAGCGCGTCGTATCCGTTCGGACCCTCTGCTGATTGGTTGGATTCGGTCAATGAAATCATCCGTCGCGGCTGGGCCGCATGTTAGAATGCTTGTTCGTATCCTACGGTGATTTCCCTTTACGCTGCAAGGCGAACGGAGTCCGGTGCATGGTCGATTCGGGGATTGAGCATCGAGTCGCAGAGCTTCGCGCTCAACTCGATCAGTGGAATTACGAGTATTACGTCCTCGACAAGCCATCCGTCTCCGATGCCGAATACGACGAAGCGATGAACGAGCTTCGCGCGATCGAAGCTGATAATCCTGAGCTCGTCACACCCGAATCACCGACCCAGCGTGTCGGCGCGACTCCGCAATCCGCGTTCACCAAGGTCACGCACCCGGTACCGCTGCTGTCGCTCAGCAACGTCTTCAGCATCGAGGAGCTGCAGGAGTGGGAGCGCCGCCTCGAGCGTTACGTAGGTAACAACCACCAGTATGTCGTCGAATGCAAGATCGACGGACTCGCGGTCGCGCTCACCTATGAGAACGGCCGGCTGCATCACGGGGCGACGCGCGGCGACGGCTCCGTGGGCGAGAACATCACGCCGAATCTCAAGACGATCCCGACGATTCCCCTCAAGCTGCGCGGCAGCAATCCGCCGGGGCGGATCGAAGTGCGCGGTGAGGTCTACATGCGCAAGCGGGATTTCGAGGCGTTGAACGAGCGAATCGTCGCGGCCGGCGGTAATCCGTTCATGAACCCGCGTAACTCAGCGGCCGGATCGCTCCGCCAGCTCGACCCGAACATGACTCGCCAACGGCCGCTGCGCTTCTTCGCCTACGGGATTGGCTACATCGAGGACGGCTGGGAGCCGCGCTCGCACTCCGAGATCCTGCAGAAGCTCCAGGAGTACGGCTTCGAGAGCTCGCCGGACTACACATGTGTCGACAGCCTTGATCAAGCCTGGGACCGGTTCCAATACTGGCACCAGCGCCGCGACCAGCTCGATTTCGAGATCGACGGCGCGGTGATCAAGGTCGATTCGCTGCGATTGCAGGACGAGGCGGGCTGGGTCGGACGGGAGCCGCGTTGGGCGACCGCATACAAATTCCCGGCGATCCAGAAGACGACGAAGCTGCTGGACATCCAGATCAACGTTGGCCGCACCGGCACGCTCAACCCGCTCGCGATCCTGGAGCCGGTCAATATAGGCGGCGTGATCGTCAAGCGCGCGACGCTCCACAATGAGGACGAAATCCATCGAAAGGACATCCGGATCGGCGACACGGTCGTGGTTCAACGCGCCGGCGACGTCATTCCGCAGATCGTGGCTGTCGTGGCAGAGAAGCGGGTTGGGACTGAGATCCCCTTCTCGATGCCCGAGTTCTGCCCATCGTGCGGCTCGCCGGTGCACCGGGAGCCGGGAGAGGCGATGCACTATTGCACCAACGCCAGTTGCCCATCCCAGCTCCGCGAGCACCTCTATCACTTCGTCAGCCGCGGCGCGATGGATATCGACGGACTTGGCTCGAAGCTGATCGACCGGTTCATCGACCTGGGCTGGATCCGTGGCATGGCCGACATCTATGCGCTCGATTGGGCGGCCGTCGCGGAGCTCGAGGGGCTCGGCGAGAAAAGCGCCGCTAACCTTGCAGCTGCGGTCGAGGAGAGCAAGTTGCGACCGCTCGCCCGGGTGATCAACGCACTCGGCATTCGTCACGTCGGCGAGCGCACGGCCGAGCTCCTGGCCTCGCGGTTTGGTTCGATCGACGCGCTGATGGCTGCCAGCCAGGAGGAAATCAATGCGATCCCCGGTGTCGGGTCGACCCTGGCGGCAAGCGTGGCCGATTACTTCACGACCGAGTCGAACCGGGAGCAGATCGCCAGACTGGCAGCAGCCGGCGTGACCATGAGCGAGCAGCGGCACAATTCCGGTCCGCGGGTGCTTGATGGGCTGACGCTCGTCCTGACCGGCAAGCTGGAGGCGCTGAGCCGGCCCGAGGCAGAGGAACGCCTGCGGAACGCCGGGGCGAATGTGACCGGATCCGTGTCGAAGAAGACGAACCTCGTCATTGCCGGCACCGATGCGGGCAGCAAGGCGGATCGCGCGCGGGAGCTTGGTGTACGTATTATTGATGAATCCGATATGCTCAGATTGCTGGATGGCGACCTGTCGATCCTGAACTAACGAGAAACTGCGAGGATCACCCGTGAGTGGCTACATGACAGCGTCGCGTGAGGATGATCCCATCCACACGGTCCGCACCATCGCCCGCATAGCCCAGATCCTGATTGAGCTTCGTGACGAGTACGTGGCGCGACCGCGCGCTGACACGCTCTTGCAGTTCCGGCAGCGCCTCGACGACATGCTGGCGTTGCGGGATGAGCTTGCCCAGCGCGCCGACAACGTGCGAGTCGCCGAAGCCGAACAATCCTGATCAGCGGACCGCAGTTGTCCCCGGCTTCTGGAGCGGCACGCCGGCTCCGCAGAGCGGGCAGTCGGCGGCGTCCCACGCTTCGATCTCCAGTGAAAGCAGCGGGACGAGCGGGTAGGGGTCAAAACTGACCTTGCCGGCACTGCGATCGACCAGCACACCGATGCCGACGATCTCGACGTTCTCGCGCTCAAGCGCGGCTACGGTTTCGCGGACTGAGCCGCCAGTGGTCAGTATGTCGTCGACCAGGAGCACACGGGCGCCCGGAGCGAAGGTCGTGCCACGTCGAAACTCGCGCTGGAGCGAGCCATCCGACGCGCGTTCGGCATAGGCTGCCTCGACGCCCAGTTGGCGCGCAACCTCGAACGCGAGCAGGATTCCGCCGGTCGTCGGTCCGGCAACCACGTCGATACCCGAGTCCTGGAACTTCTCGACAAAACCGCGGCAGACCGCCTCGGTGTCTCGCGGCCGACGGAGCAGATTGAACTTCTCAACATAACGATCGCTGTGCTTGCCGGACGAGAGCAAGAAATGACCGGTCAACAGTGCGCCGCTATGCTCGAAGAGTTCCAGTAATTGCTCGTCGGTGGTCACGCGTTACTCCTACGGAACGTAATAGAAGGCTAAGGCGACGATCGCGTAGAGCGCGAGCAACTCCGCGCCCTCCAACCAATTCGACCGGCCGTCAACTGAAATCAGCACCGCAATCAGGACCGCGGCAATCAGGCCCATCAGCTCGTACCGGTTGAAGACGAGCGTCATCGGTGTGCCCATTGCCCATCCAGCGAGGACAAGGACCGGTGTCACGAAAGTCGCGATTTGGAGGCCGGATCCGACGGCAATTCCGAGGCTGAGGTCCATCTTGTTCTGGATGGCCATCTGCACCGCAACGAGGTGCTCCGCGATGTTGCCGATCAGCGGCACAAGCATGATGCCGATGAAGAACTCGCTCAGTCCCCACGATGCTGCGGTTGGCTCAAGCGCGCCGACCAGGATTTCGGACATGACCACGATTGCGATCGTCGTGGCGGCCAGGATTCCGAGCGCGGTTGGGAGTTTCATCGACGGTGCGGCTTCAACATGTGGAGTCATACCGGTTGTCGGCTGGCTGCGCAGTGAGTAGAGCAGATAGAGCGCGTACAGGAGGATCATGATCACGGCCATGCCGTCGCTGAGGTGCTGAATGTCGTGATGCGACGGGCGCGATTCCGGGGGCGCCAGGGCAAGCACTGCCGGGATGATCAACACCGCGACGGCCAATGACAACATCGAGGCATTCACGCCGGCGGTCTTGTCATCGAAGGTTTGCTCGCCGTTCTTCAGTCCGCCGATCAGGAGCGACGCGCCGAGGACGAAGAGGATGTTGCCGAGGATCGATCCGGCGATGCTGGCCTTGACGACCTCAGTCAGACCCTCGCGCAGCGCGATGATCGTGATGATCAGTTCTGCGGCGTTGCCGAGGGTTGCATTGAGCAGGCCGCCGATTTTCTCACCGGTGTAGAACGCAACTTGCTCGGTCGCCTGCCCAAGGATCGCGGCGAGGGGGATCATTGCCAATGCCGAAGTCGTGAAGATGACGGAGTGGCTTCCGATGTTTGCGATGTCGAGCACGAGCACGATCGGCACGAGGATCAGAAGCGTGTACATCACCTTCATCATGCGGCGTAACCCTTCCCATGCGTCGCGCGGCCGTGACTCCGTCGCGATTATGCGGTCAGCCCAGTATCGATTCCCGGCGCAATACCTCTAATACCCGCGGCCGACCCGGCGGTAATCGGCGAGGGTCTGCACGCTGTACGCAGAAGTCGCCTGACTCATTGCCGTAACCATCGCCCGCGCGGTGTCGATCGAGGTCACGCAAGGAATGCCACGCTCGACGGCCGCCCGCCGGATCTCGAGGCCGTCCAGGACCTCCTTGTCGGCCGGACCTGGCGTGTTGATGACACCGTCGACAACCTGGCCGAGGATCACGTCCAGCACGTCCGGCTTGCCCTTGCCGATGCGCTTGGTGACGAGTTGGACCGGCATCCCGGCGCGCTGGATCCAGGCGGCGGTGCCCTCGGTCGCATAGATCTTGTGACCGAGTCGGACCAGCTCCTGGACCACGCCCAACGAATCGGCCTTGTCCTCGTCGGCGAGCGAAATCAGGATCGACCCCTTGGGTTTGATCGCCAGCCCGGCTGAGATCAGTGCTTTGTAGAAGGCCGGCTCGAAGGCGAGATCAACGCCCATTACTTCGCCGGTGGACTTCATCTCGGGACCAAGGTGGACCTCGACCCCATGCAACTTGGCCATTGAGAAGACCGGCGCCTTGACGGCGACGAGCGGCTGGCGCGGCCAGAGTCCGCCCTCGTACCCCTGCTCATGGAGTGACTTGCCAAGCATGATGTTGGTGGCGAGTTTGACCATCGGAACGCCGGTTACCTTGCTCAGGAACGGCACGGTCCGGGACGACCGCGGATTGACCTCGAGGACGTAGAGCCGGCCGGCATGGATCACGTACTGGATGTTGATCAGGCCTCGCGCGCCGATCGCGAGCGCGATCTGCGTCGTGTATTCGACAATCGTGTCGATCTCGGCCGGGTAAAGCCGGATGCCCGGGTAGACCGCAAACGAGTCGCCGGAGTGAACTCCTGCGCGCTCAATGTGCTCCATCACGCCGGGGATCAGGACGTCCTCACCGTCGCAGATCGCGTCGACTTCGACTTCCTTGCCCAGCAGGTACTTGTCGACCAGAACCGGGTGATCGGGCGTCATGGTGGCCGCGTTGCGAATGTAGCGGGCGAGGTGATCCTCGTTGTAGACGACCTCCATTGCCCGGCCACCGAGGACATACGATGGTCGAACCAGCACCGGATACCCGATCCGCTCGGCAACATTGGTCGCATCGGCCAACGTGCTGACCGCCGCTCCGTGGGGTTGCGGGATGCCGAGGCCGCGCAGGAAGGCTTCGAACCGCTCGCGGTCCTCGGCAATATCGATCGTGTCCTGCGAGCTGCCGAAGATGGTCACGCCGCGCTCCGATAGCGGTTCGGCGAGGTTGATCGCGGTCTGGCCGCCAAACTGGACGATGACCGGCGGCATCCCTGCCTCGACCTGTCCCTCGTGCTTGAGCACCTCGTGGACACTCTCCACATCGAGCGGCTCGAAATAGAGTCGGTCGGAGGCGTCGAAGTCGGTCGAGACGGTCTCCGGGTTCGAGTTGATCATGATCGAGTCGTAGCCGGCGTCCTGGAGTGCCTTGGCCGCCTGCACCGAGCAGTAGTCGAACTCGATGCCCTGGCCGATCCGGATCGGCCCGGATCCGACGACGACGGCCGATTTGCCGCCGGCCGGGATCGCCTCGTCTTCCTCCTCATAGGTTGAGTAGAAGTAGGGCGTGTTGGAGGCAAATTCGCCGGCGCAGGTGTCGACCATTTTGTAGACCGGGTTCATGCCGACCGCTTCGCGCCTTGCCCGAATATCGCCGGCGGACTTCCCCGTGATTCTGCCGATCTGGTCGTCCGAGAACCCGGATCGCTTTGCCTCCCAGAGCAGGTCATCGGTTAGAGGTCCGGCGTCAATCTGGCGTTCCAGGTCGATGAGGTGCGCGATCTTGTCGAGGAACCAGCGGTCGATTTTGCTCCAGGCGTGGATATCGTCGACACAGACTCCCCGGCGCAAGGCGGCAGCAACCGCCCAGAGCCGCACATCGTTCGGGCGCCGGATCAGTGCCTCAAGCTTGTCGAGCGAGGTCCAGTTCTTGTCCTCCCAGCCGAGGTCGTTGGCGTTGGTCTCGAGCGATCGGATGGCCTTCATCAGCGCGCCCTCGAAGGAGCGGTCGATGGCCATCACTTCGCCGGTCGCCTTCATCTGGGTGCCGATCGATCGATCCGCCTTGGCGAACTTGTCGAAGGGCCAGCGCGGGATTTTGACTACACAGTAATCGAGCGCCGGCTCGAACGCAGCGGTGGTCTTGCCAGTGACCTGGTTGACCATCTCGTCGAGTCGCTTGCCGATCGCGATCTTGGCGGCCATGCGGGCGATCGGGTAGCCGGTCGCTTTCGAGGCGAGTGCCGA
>DASQCG010000085.1:0-7228 GCA_035634825.1 Thermomicrobiales bacterium
AAAGCTCGCCACCGGTATCGAATCGCCAAGAGCGGAACAGGGTGCCGGACGGCGCTGGACCCGGGTTGACGCCAGGGTGGGCGGGCCCTCCCCGCTGCATTGGCACTGAGCTGTCTCCGACCAGGACAGCCTGCGCCGCCGGTGTCTCCGTCGCGCTCGGCCGAATCAGATGCACCGGGTTCGGCGTGCTGGGCTCAAGCACTCGCCAGGCAACGGCAACCAGCGCCAGCATCGCCACGCCGACCAGCCAGAAGCCGAGCCGGCTCAGCGCGCCGTAATCGATCCGCAGCTGCCAAAGACCGGCGATGACGATTCCCGCTCCGCCGAGAACCATGAGCAGGAGGACCTGCGTGGGCACATCGATCAGCAAGCCCGCCGCGACGACCAGAAGTCCGGTCCAGACGAGTCCGCTTCCGGCCGCATCGGGATCGACTCGAGCAAACCTGCGACCCTCTTCGCGCACGGCAGAAGCGATTGGCGGGAGCAGGTGCTGCTGCTGCCAGGGCATGAACTCGGCGGTTACCCTGGAGATGTCCTCACCGCATGCCTGGCAGAACTCGGCCTTGCCGTAGTTGTGCTGACCGCAATTGGGGCAACGCCGCGCTGTGTAACTCACGCCGGATCTCCGTTCCGCATGTTCATGATACGCGCGGCGGATAGCATTGGAGCGCTCAGGCTAGCACGGGCCTGGCGGAACTATTTCCGGGTGGCGATGCAGATGGTCCATGGTAGCGAGCCGCCGAGCCAATGAATCCGGAAGTCCGGGCAGGTCGTTGTCACGAACTCGCCGAATGCCTTGCGGGTCCAAAACTGCTTGTGGTCGGGATCGCTTCCGCGCGGCCGGATGTCGAGGTTCTTGCCCCGCACCGCGTTGGCCAGGCAGAAGTACGGCTCGTGCGGGACGCTCAGCACCAGCGCGCGCGAGGTGACCCGCGCCATCTCGCGGAGCGCTCCGGCCGGGTCGGTCTGATGCTCGAGCACCTCGAAGCAGCCGGTGACATCGAACTCCCGCGAGCCGAACGGGATCTCGAAAATGCTGGCCACCGCGAAGATGCACGTCGGGTTCATTTTCCGTGCCAATTCGACCGACGATGGGTTGAAATCGAAACCGGTCAACTGGACGTCGGGCACGCGCTCCGTGATCAGACCGGCCACGAACCCTTCGCCGCAACCGGCATCGAGAAACGACTTCGGGTGGAGGTCCTCGATTTTCTGGAGGACGACCTTGTGGAATCGATCGATGAGTTTGCGCTGGATCGGGTTTGCGTGCGTGTGCTTGATGTAGTTGCTTGTGTCCTCGGCATCCAGGTGAACGGCGGTGCTCATTGATCCTCCATCTCGACGCTCGGTTGCTTTCCGAACGACAGCCAAACGCGGAACAAAAGGTACAGGACCGGGATCGATGCAAACAGGGCCAGACGATAGGCCACGGCGGCGAAGATTGTCGGCGAGACCGCTGCGCCGTGGATGCGGGCGATGCCGCCCATCAACGTTTCACGGACGCCTGCGCCGCCTGGCAACGGACTGAGCATGCCGATCAGGATCGGCAGCGACGTGATTCCCAGCACCAGCAAGGGCTCCGGCTTCACGTCGAGCGCGTTAAGCATGATCGCCAGTACGAATCCCTGGATGACCCAGTAGAGGGCGGTGATCGCGAGCGTCAATGCGGCTTGGCCGGGGGACTGCAAGGGAAAGGTCAGGATGCTGCCGATACGGTGCCGGATCGTTGCTGTCCGTACCGAGCGGAAGATGATGAACATCGCGAGGATGCCGACCAGAAGCACCATGAGGCTACCGATCAGCAGGATGGGCGACAGATCGGTAACAGAGATGTGGCTTTCCTGCCAGCCGCCGGTCGCCAACCAAAGCAAGGAGCCGATTGAAAGGATGATCACGTCGGCGCCGACCTCCCAGAGGGCGACGGCGCTGGTCTCAGTCAGTGAGAGGCCGAGTGCTCGCTTCGTCAGGGCTGCCCGGGTCGGCACGGCCAATCCTACCGGCGCGGCGTAATTGATCACCACTGACGTCAGGAACGCCTCTCCGGCGCGACCGAAGTTCGATGTGCCGTGGATCATCAGGATGAGGCTGTGCCAGCGAATACAGAGCAGGAAGAGCCCGATGAGGTAGAGAATCGCGCCCAGGGCGAGTAGCGCCGGGTCGGCATGGCGGAGTGATTCGACGACCGAGCCAACATCCCCGCTGCGCCAGAGCACGAGAACGGCGATCGCGATCGAGCCAAGGAAGATGACCGGCGTCGGGATCGCGGCAAGACGATGAATGAAACCCCGGCGCGGCACGCGGTCTTCTGCTGCCAAATTGCTGGATGTCACGCGATGTCAGAGAGGGACGCGCGCTCGGGCCCAAATCCGATCGTCTCGCGGGTGTCCTCAGACGGATTATGACGCGCCGTGTTGGAGCCGTGAGCCAGGAATTCACCGAGAAGCCCCAGGGCAAAAAACTGGGCACCCAGCACGACGAGCAACACCGCCAGCATCAGCAAGGGGCGCGTACCGATCGTGCTGTTTTGCACGATCCGCTCGTACGACAGGAACAATCCAATCAAAACGCCGATGAATCCGGAGACGAGCCCGGGCAGACCGAACAGGTGCATCGGCCGCTGCCGATACTCGGTCAGGAAGAAGACGGTAAGCAGATCGAGGAATCCCTTGACCAGGCGCGACCAGCCGTACTTGGATTGGCCCCAGGTCCGCGGGTGGTGCTTGACCGGAACCTCGGCGATCCGGAATCCTTCGGCGTTGGCCAGGACCGGCGTAAACCGGTGCAGTTCGCCATAGAGGCGAATCGACTTGGCGGCGTCCCGCCGGTACGCCTTGAAGCCGCAGTTGAAATCGTGGAGCTGGACCCCGGTGACCTTGCGGACGGTCAGGTTGAAGAGCTTGCTGGGTGCGGTTTTGCCAAGAGGATCCTGGCGCCGTTGTTTCCAGCCCGAGGCGAGGTCATAACCGTCGTTGAGCGTTTCGATGAAGCGAGGCATCTCGTCGGGGTCATCCTGGAGGTCGCCATCCATCGTCACGATCGCCGAACCGGTTGCCGCCTCGAACCCAAGCGAAAGCGCACGGGCCTTGCCGAAATTGCGGCGATGGCGCAGGCCGAGCACGCACGGATCGCTGGCGCGAAGCTGCCGAATGATGTTCCAGGTGCCGTCTTTCGAGCCGTCGTCGATGAAGATAATCTCGTAGGGCAATTTGATCGTCTCGGTCAGGACGGCCGTCAAGCGACGATGGAGTTCCTCGAGATTGCCTTCTTCGTTGTAGACGGGAATAACCAGGCTGATCGAGTCGATCAGCGGCCAACCGGCCCGATCGATCGGGGCGACCTGGGACGATTCCTCAATATTCGCCAGGACTGGTGTGGTGGCCGCGGGGTCTGGTACTTCGAGATTAACATTCCCAACAGTCACAGAAGCCACACGAATCCCCCTGGATTGTCCCTACGGAATTGCGCTCGAGCGAGCGAAGAGACGGCGATATCGAGAATCGCTAACCGGGGGAATATAGTGTCTGGCCAGACTGTTTGACAACGTCGCGCGACTACGTCTCGGTAGTAGCGACAGCCGTCGGCTCTCCGATCAGCAGTTGCAAAATGTCGTGCGTCAGCATATCGGCCTCGTAGGTGGCCGACTCGATCGGCACGACGTGCACCGCCCGATATTCCGTAACTGGTGATGGCAGGTTGAGCGTGACCGTACCGCTGCCATTCTCATTGACCCGAATCTCGCCGGCAGTCAGCAACTCGCCGCGCCTGGATTCGCAGACGACATGGTACGTGTCATGATCGTTCGGCATGTTCCAGACGGAGAGGAGCGTCGTCGTGTTTTGATCGCCGCTCATCACGAGGCCCCCAGCCTCTGTCGCATTCGCATCGACCGCGCTCAGCGGCAGCCAGAATCCGGTGTTGCCGAAGAATTGTTGTCCGGCCTGGAGCGAGCCGAGGTGGACAGTGAGCGCGTCGTTCTGGCGTTCGAGGCGGGACACCTGATCGCGCTGGGAACTGAGTTGTTGATGTGTATGCGCGGTCCACATGACCAGCACGAGCAGCGCACCCAAAATCGGGGCAAAGAACGCTCGTGACGACATCCAACGGTGAGTTGAGGGCGCCACCGGCACGGGAGCGTATGCCGCTGCCGGGATTTCGGGCAAGGATGGAGACGGGGAGTCGAGCCCGAGCGACGGTGTCTCAATTGCGGCCATCAGGTTGCGCTTGACGGACGCGGGCGGCGCCACCTGGCTCACCCCGGCGCCGAGCAGCGCGGTTATCCCCTGGAACGACGCGAGTTCGCGATCGCATTCCTGGCAGAGCAGCACGTGGCGTTCGAGTTGATCGGCGGCATCAGGCTCCAGCGCTCCCAGCGCGTGGACAGGGACATGCTCCCGGACCCACACGCAGTCGATAATTGCCCGATTCGCGGAAAGTTGCGGAGTTCTATCGTCGTAGCGGTTCACTCAGATTCCTTGTCGGCCGGCGCCGAGACATCGTCGTCCAGGATTGGTCCAAGGCGGTCGCGGAGTTTGAGCAGCCCGAGTCGCATGCGAGTCTTGATCGTGCCGAGGGGCTCGTTCAGGCGTTCCGAAATTTCGCGCTGGGTAAGCCCGGAGAAATAGGCGAGCTCGATCACTTGCCGCTGCAACTGCGGGATCTCCTGTAGGGCATCGCGGACGATCGCCTGCAGCGTCGTTAGCCAGGCAGCCCCTTCCACGTCTGTCCGGGTATCGGGCAGCATGGTCAGCGTTTGATCGTCGTCCGACGTCTCGGCGGCAACCGGGCGACGTTTGCGCCGCCGGATCTCGTCGATCGCCATGTTGTGCGTGACGCTCAAAAGCCATGTCAGGAACGCTCCGCGGCTTTGCTGGTAGCTGCCGCCCTGGCGCCAAAGACGCAGAAACACTTCCTGCGTCAATTCTTCGGCCGAGCTGGCGTCGGCGAGCATGCGGAGCGAGAACGAATAGACGACCCGGCTGTATCGGTCATACAGCACTTCAAGGGCGTTGCTATCTCCCTCAGCAAGGCGCGCGACCAGAACCGCGTCTTCCGCGGATTCGGCCGTGAGGAGAGGCTCGGTTGGATTCGTGGCAATCGCCATCGACGGAATCCATGTACCGCCGTGCCTCTTCCCTGCCCCTGTGTACGTCGGGTTCGGCCGCTGCGGTTTTGCACTACGCCCGGCAGGTTCCGGACGATCCTGTACTAATCCTAAACCCACACGCCAGTCTCCTGGTTACGGCGCAGATGTTAATTCTGTCAGCGACGCAGCCACCATGCCAAAAGAACCCGTGATCAATATCGGCTCCGGACCGGTTCCGATGGCGTCCAGCGCCGCGCGAATCGTTGGCCGCACGGACGCCGCGATACCGGCGCGCCGTGCAATTGCGCACAGCGATTCGGCGGGAACGATCCTGGGACCGCTCAATTCCGGAAATACGATTTGACTGGCTGCCGGCGCCAGGACGGCAAGAATATCCTCTGCCGGCTTATCGGCCAGCAACCCCATGATGACCGGCGCGGGTCCCGGACCGACCACGGCCCGCACGGTTTCGACAAGCATGCGGATCGACTCCGGGGTATGCGCTCCGTCCAGGATGAGCCTACGGCCGGTCACATCATCGATTCGGCGATCAAACCGACCCGGGATCCGAATCGCCGAGAGTACGTCGGTGATCACCTTATCGGCCAATGATCGATCACCGATCAGAGTCTGAACGGCAGTCAACGCCGCGCCGATGTTGCCGCGATTGTGGGCGCCGGGCAGGGCAGCGGTGAACGAAAGGGGCTGGTGAGTGCCGAATCGATACTGAAGGCCACCATCAGTTTCAGTCACGGTCCACTCGACGCCGTCGCGCAGCATCAATACCGCCGCCTTCGTGGCCTCGGCCTCGATGACAATCTCGACGTCAGGTTGCTGGGCACATACCACCACTGGAACGCCCGGCTTGATGATTCCCGCCTTGTTCCAGGCGATCTGCGCGAGCGTAGGACCGAGGATATCGACGTGCTCGGCTTCGATCCGGGTGATCACGCTGACATCGGAATGAACGTGATTCGTCGAGTCGAATCGCCCACCGAGTCCAACTTCGATCACCACGGCATCGCATCGCCGATCCCGGAAGTACAAGAAGGCGGCCGCGGTCAGCAATTCGAAGGCGTTGAATGTGCCCAGGTCCGGCTGCCGGGGTTCCAATGCTGACATCGTGCCATCCACGAAGGCCAGAACTGCGGCGAAATCGGAATCGGAGATAGCCAGACCATCGATCGCAATCCGCTCGTTCCAGGACAGGAGGTGCGGGGAGACGTACCGGCCGACTCGATAGCCCAGCGCGGTCAACAGATCTGCCGCGATATGCGTCGTCGTGCCTTTGCCTTTGCTTCCGGCGACGTGAATCACGCGATAGGCGAATTGCGGGTTTCCGAGTTCCTGGAGAAGCACGCCCATTCGACGCAGGCCGCGCTCGGCGACTGCTTGATCGGGTGAGCGATCGGCCACCAGGCCACGAGCAAGGGCGCTCCGTCGATGAATGATGTCGACCACTGATGCAGGCACGTGGTTATCGGGTCAGGCTCAGGAGGTCAGGTAGATGTTCGCGGAGGTGACCGGTGCGCCGCCGCAACGCCTTGCGGATGCTCCAGTCCTCGCCGTCCAGGCTCCAGGTCGACGGTTGACTGGATTCCCTGACGCCGTCGACCGTCTCTTCGAAGAGACTGGCCGATTGCACCAGCTCATCCTCGATCGCGGTGAACGGCTTGCCCTGGGCCGGGGCCATCCGGGTTGCATACCAGCGATCCATCTCGGCCACATGGCGGAGAATTCGCTCGGCGTCCGCTCGTGTCTCGTCCGTCACGTCGTCATAGACGAAGAGCAGGTCCGAGAGCGCAGCGCGTCCGACGGCCAGCGCGAACTCAGCGTAGTCCTCGTCGACCGGTTCGGCGTCGAGATCGAAGATCGGACCGGCATTACCATTCGCCGCCAATGTTTCGGCAACCGAAATGCCCTCATGCGACGGGAAATTATCCGGCAGCAATTCTCCGTCGCCCAGCCAATGGATGAAGGCGTCAACCCGGTCCACGGCGTCGGCGACCGCATCGTCCGGAGACTCGGCATTGACCTGAAAACCCGGCAGGACCGGAATGAACAGGAGTGTCTCGGTCGGCCAGGTCTCGATGACCGCCTCCCAGCTCATCTTCGCGCCACCGGAATCACGGCCGAAAGGCGATC
>DASQCG010000086.1:0-2620 GCA_035634825.1 Thermomicrobiales bacterium
GGAAGGGGTCAGGGCTCAGGGTTCAGGGATCAGGGGTCGGGTGGCTTTGCTGCCCGGCCTCTGGTCGATGCTGGGGGTGGTGCGTGGCTGGGGATCAGCGTTCGGGGTCGCCCGGGCGTAAACACCCGGGCTGAGACGTGAACCCGGCTAAAGCCGGCTGATTGGTCGTAGCGCGGTCCGCCTCTGGGCCGCCTGGTGTCGGGTGGCTTGTGGGAGGATAAAAGGCGGCTTCATGAGACGTGCCATCCGTCACCACAATGCCGGCCACGGGGGCCGGCGCTACGTTTTCGGTAGCGAGTCGGAGCATTTGCGGGCCACGCCGCGGTTCGGGTGCGAGTGTTGCGAATACCTCTTAGGAGTGATGTGTGCTGTTCTGGCTTGGGTATGCTGGAAGGTGGCTTTCGTTGAATCGTCTAGTTGAGGAGTTTGCAATGGCAACTACAGCGCGGCGTAAGACCGAAACGCGGTATTCATTCGAGCAGTTCACGGCGATCCGGCGGTACCAGCCGACGCTTTCGTTCTCGCCGGATGGGAGCGAGATCGCGTACGTGGTGAATACGTCGGGACAGTTCAATATCTGGCGGCAGAGCAGCGCGGGCGGATTTCCGCACCAGTTGACGCTCTTTGCCGATCAGACGCCGCGCGAGATTGCCTGGTCGCCGGATGGGCAGACAATTGCCTTCGCGGCCGATCGCGATGGCGATGAGTACAAGCAGATTTACACCATCCCGGCCAGGGGTGGGCGGATTTCGGCACAGACGGAGGCGCCACGCGTTCGCCACGAGCTGGCTGCGGAGGCGTGGTCGCCGGACGGAGCGTCGCTCCTGATCGCCGGCAACGACCGCAGCGAGACCGATCAGGACGTGCTGATCCGCGACCTCGCGACCGGCGAAACCCGCCGTGTCGTCGACTACGGTGGGATGTTCTTCCCGATGACATGGTCCCCCGACGGAAAATCGGTGACCGTGGTCGACTTCAAGTCGAACACGAACATGGATCTCTACGTCCTCACCGTCGACAACGAGGAGATGCAGCACCTGACCCCACACGAGGGCGAGATCCAGTACATGCCCGGCCCGTGGGCGACTGACGGATCCGGCTTTTACGTGATCAGCGATGAGGGGCGCGAATTCGCGGGGCTTGGCTTCTGGGACCTGAAGGACGGTCTGCGCTGGATTGATGCGCCGGATGCTGACGTCGAGAACGTTGTGCTCTCGAGCGATGGGCGGTACCTGGCGTGGATCGTCAACCAGGAGGGGTACTCCGCGCTCAAGGTGCGGGATCTGCGCTCGAACCAGGATGTGGCTCTGCAGGAAATCCCCAAGGGCGTGATCGACGCCCTGGCGATCTCGCGCTCCGGCGGGAAGGTCGGATTCCTGATGGCCGGGGCGACGCATCCGAACGAGGTCTACGTGCTCGATCTCGAGCGGAGCATGGTGACCCGGCTGACGGAGAGCATGTTAGGCGGGATCGATGAGGCGGACCTGTCTGCGCCGGAGCTGATCCATTACCCGACCCACGACGGGCGCGAGATCCCGGCTTGGCTGTACCGGCCGGAGGGGGAAGGTCCGTTCCCGGTCATCCTCTCGATCCACGGCGGCCCCGAGTGGCAAGAGCGGCCGACCTACAACTACGCCGGGCTCTACCAGTACCTGCTGACGCGCGGAGTCGGCATCCTGGCGCCGAACGTGCGCGGCTCGACCGGGTATGGCAAGAGCTACCAGAAGCTCATCCACCACGACTGGGGTGGGGCGGAGCTGGGCGACTTCAAGGCCGCGGCCGACTACCTGAAGGGACTGAACTGGGTCGATGGCAACCGCCTGGGAGTCTACGGTGGCTCATTCGGCGGGTTCGCGACGCTTTCCTGCGTGACCCGGTTGCCCGATTACTGGGCGGCGGCGGTCGATATCGTCGGGCCGTCGAACCTGGTGACCTTCGCCAAGGCCGTACCGCCGACCTGGCGACGGTTCATGGACCAATGGGTCGGGAACCCGGAGACCGAGGTGGATTTCCTGATGGAGCGCTCGCCGATCACGTATGTCGATCAGGTGACGGCGCCGCTATTCGTGATCCAGGGCGCGAACGATCCGCGGGTGGTCAAGGGCGAGAGCGACCAGATCGTCGAGCGGCTGCGGGCGCGGGGCGTCGAAGTCAAGTACGACGTCTACGAGGACGAGGGCCACGGCTTCACGCGGCGAGCCAATGAGCTGAAGGCGCTGGGGGATACGGCGGCGTTCTTTGAGAAGTACCTGATGGGCGCGGAGCGAGTCGAGGAGTCGAGGAGTCGAGGAGTCGAGAAGCGGGATACGGTGAAGCGGTGATCGACTTGCCGAAAGCGGATCGCCCGGGTGGTTTTCATCCGGGCGATCGCTTTGGGTTGGGCTTGTGGCGGGTTGGCATTGGTTAGGCGGGGCGGAGCCGGGTGTGGATCAGGCGGCTGATCAGGGAGATGCGTGGCGCCTGAACCGCTGGGTGCTGAACCGGCTTCTTGTCGGCCACTGAGTCGCTGCGGGTGAGGGCGTGATACTTCTCTGCCTTGGCCAGTTGTTCGCCGATTCGCATGTCGTTGACTTTGAGGTTGGTGGGTGTCTGATCGAGCATCGGAGTGTCCTTCCCGGTG
>DASQCG010000087.1:0-2884 GCA_035634825.1 Thermomicrobiales bacterium
CTGGACGTAGGTCCGGCTGCCGACGACCTTGATCGCGTTGCCGCCGCCGTACTGGCTCGGCTCGGCGGTCGGCGCGGCCTGGTTCGCGCCGCTCATGTTGCCCTGGGCGTCGGCCTTGCTGACCGCCTCGTCGCCCGAGACATCGCCCGCCGGCGCGGCTGCTTCTTCCGCCGCCACGCGATCCCTCCCACCCTGGGTCAGGATGTCGTCTTCGGTGATCAGGTACGAGGTGTACGGTGTCACGATGCCGTAGCGGACGCTGAGGTCGACGACCGCCTGGATCAACTCCGGGTTCTCGCCGTGGAGCCGGATCTGGGTCAGCAGGTAGCCGATCTTGCGGGTCGCCCAGAGGCGCGGCAGGAAGTCGTTCGGCCCACCCGGCGCGGTGGTCAGCGCCTGTCCTTCATATACATAAGAAGTCGCCTTGCCGTTGACCATGCCGCTGAGCGTGACCCTGGTCGGCCCGCCGGCTGCATAGGCTCCGACCAGCACGAGCTGCGAGCCCGCGTAGAGATCCGGCAGCGGATTCGGGTACAGCTCCTGCACGTTGACTGCCTCGAACGCGAGCTGGAGATCGGTCAGGACCGGGCTGCCGACCTTGGCGTAGAAGAGGGAGACCTCTTCGTCGATCCGCTCCCCCGGCCGGACGTAGCTGCTGACGCCGTTCTCCTGCTGGACGAGCGAGTCAAGCAGGAAGGTATCGACATCGTCGCCGACGCCGAAGCTGAAGAGCCGGACATTGCCCCGCGAGGCCGTGCCGACGTTGGAGAGGATGACCGTGCTGTCGACCTCGCCCTCGGTCGGCAGGCCGTCGGTCAGGAAGATGACGTAGGTCGGCCGCTGGCGGTCGGCCATCTTCATGGCTTCGAGCAGCGCGCCGTTGATGTCGGTCCCACCGGTGGCCGGCAACGTCTCGACCCAGCCCGCTGCGACCGACGCCTCAGCGGCGGAGCGCAACTGCTGGTCGTAGAAGCGGACGCCCGTGCTGAACTCGATCACGGCGAAGCGGTCCTCGGCGTTGAGGTGGTTGAGCACGTAACCGACTGCCTGCTTGGCCTGGACGATCTTCTCGCCGTCCATGCTGCCGGAGGTGTCGAGGACGATGATCACGTCCTTGGCGACCACCGCCTGGTTCGTCCCGATACCCGGCGCGGCCAGGAGCATGAAGAAGCCCTCACTGCTGACCGGATCGACGTAGCTGAGCAGGTTCGCGCCGATCTGGTCGGTTGCGACGGTGTAGATCAGAGCGAAGTCGTCGGTCGGCCAGATGTTGCTCGCTTCCCAGCCGGCAACGAAGTGCGTCTCGCTGTCCTGCGTGATCGCGACCTGATGGGTCGGGGAGTAGATCGCGCGGATCGGGTCGGCCGAGGTGACCTCGACGCGGACGCTGACCTGCTCGAGCGGCTGGGCCGAGAACTGCTCGGTGTTCAGCGGGTAGACGTAGCGGACCATGCCCATCTCGGCGGTCAGGACCTGCTCGTAGCTGATCTTGACCTCGCGGGATTCGCCCGGCGGGATCGGGAAGACCGAGGCCTGGATCGCGCCCTGGCCGACGTACTGGAGCAGGGCTGGATCCCGCATCGAGCGGACGATCTGGTCGTAGATCGCGGCCGCTTCCTCGGCGGTCAGGACCGTGGCCTCGATCGCCTGGCCGTCGACGATCATCGTGAACTTCGAGACCGTGGCCTCGTCCGGGATCGGGAAGATGTAGGTCCCCTCCGCGACCCAGTCGTTCTGGTTGAAGAAGACCTGGTCGATCGTGGTCGTCGCGACCTGGTTGGCGACCTTGACGTCGACCCGGTGCGACTTGACCGTAAGCTGATCGCCGATCCGGATCGGGCCGGGACAGGCGCCGGTCTGGCACTCGGGCGGCTCGACGACGATCACGCCGTCGGCCCGGGTCGTGAACGGCGTCAATGCCGCGCCGAGGGCCACCGCGCCGAAGGCGAGCGACCGGTTGATCTGCCGACGGGAAAACTGCTGCATCTCCATCTTGCCACCTGCGCTGGTCATCTGACCGGAAAGGCGATCCGTCATCGAATCGCCGCGAAATCACAACCGAGCCCGTTCCCTTGGCAAAGAGACGCCGCGGGAGGGGGAATAGTTCCCGCGTGGAGGGTTGATGGTCGATGGACGTTGGGAGATGGAACGAAAAGGTAGCCAGTAGTCAGTAGCCGGAAGCCAGTACGCTCTTCCAACGACCAACGACCAACCTTGACTTTCCTGCGGGAGGGCGTAGGGTGGATTTCACACAACCGGTATCGATATGCGCGGAAGGGAAGAGCCGATGTTCCGGGAAAGCCGTCGCTGGTGGTATCTCGCGTGTGTTGCGCTTCTTGGGGTCATGGCATGCGCCAATCTGGCTGCTCAGCCGGTTGCGGCGCAGGGGGTTCCTGGTCAACTGCCCGGCATTGTCGTGACCGGTTTTGGGACGGCAACCGCTTCCGCCGATTCCGCTCAGGTGCAGATCATCGTCGGGCCTGACATGTACGGAATGGCGCCCTCCGGGGTCTTGGCCGCCGCCGATGTCGCGCCAATCGTCGCTGCGGTCGTGAGCACCGGCGTGGATAAGGCGGATATCGACCTGTTCGTGCCGGCCATGAACAGCATGTTCAGTGGTCCGGGCGGTCCCGGCAATGCCCAGCTCCGCTTCACCATTCCGAACCCGACCGATACGACGATGAGCGACCTTTCCGACGCGGTCTACAAGGCTGCGGCGACGGCCCGGCTCAGCATCCAGCACCTCGGCGTCCGGTACACGGCGGGCGATTGCACATCGCTCCAGCAGGCCGCTACGGACAAGGCCGTGGCCGATGCGCGGGCGCGAGGCGAGCGCCTGGCCCAGTCGCTCAACGTGGAACTCGGAAACATGGTGCAGGCGATG
>DASQCG010000088.1:0-4714 GCA_035634825.1 Thermomicrobiales bacterium
AGCTGGCGCGCCGCATCGATCAGCGGGCGATCCCGTTTCGGCCGGAGGAGTGGGATCAGCTCCTGGGTCGCGATCTCGTTGACGATGCCGATCAGGTCGAGGTGAATCACCTCGGCCGGACCGGGCAGCTCAATCGCCTGCAACCGGCTGCGCAGGGTCTCGATCAGCCGCTGGCTGCCGATCGGCTCGCGGAAGGTCAGCTCCCGCTCCCACGACTGCCCGCCCTCGATCGCGATCCGGATCCGGGACTGGCGGATTTGGCGATGCTTGAGGGCAGGGCGATTGAAGGCGCGGATCACGAGCTGGCGGATCGCGAGCAGTAGCATCTCGCGGCTGGCCATCGGCGCCGGCAAGCGGAACTCCTCGCGAACCGACTCGACCAGCTTGCGCGGGTAGACCCGGCCCTCGTCCTGCCCGGATGCGCAGGCGTGTGCCTCGCGCCCGGCCGGTCCGAACCGGGCTTGGAGGGCGGAGGCGGGCAGATCGCGAATCTCGGCCAGGGTGCGTAAGCCGAGCCGGTCCAGCTTCAGGAGCGCGTTCGGCTCGAGCGGCAACCAGGAGACCGGGAGCGGTCCGAGCGTCGCGGAGAGCTCGCCCGAGGCGATCGTCCGCATCGTCCCCGGCGAGGCCATCCGGGCCGCGACCCAGGCCGAGAAGCGGGTCGGAGCGAGTCCGGCGCGCGGCCGCAGGATCGGCGAGACGCAGACCAGCAGGGCCTCGGCGATCGCTTCGGGCGACGGGTAATGGCGGTCGAGTCCGGTGATATCGACGTAGCAGCGACCCGGCTCGACCGGCTCCAGGGCCGGGCTGACCGTCTCCAACTGGGCCAGGATTTGCTCGAAAGCGAGCGCGTCCCGGACCGGATTGGCCGGAATGAAGACGGCCTGCGCGCAGACGGCGTTGACCTCGCGGAGGGGCATCCCGATCCGGAGCCCGCGCTCGACCGCCTCCGGGGAGGCATCGGCGACGAGGGGTCGGCTCATGGAGGGTGAAGTCAGGACGAGGGGGAGACCGTCGAGCGCGGGCTGGTCGAGGACGGCCAGCCGCAGTGAGAAATGGGGGATGAGCAGGCACGCGAGGGGCATCGGTGGCTCCCGGGTGTGACAAAACGGAACACTTGTTCTATTGCCAGGACGCAATTATGCTGCCTGTACCCACATCAAAACCCTGGGCAGACATAGGCATTATAGAACATATGTTCTAATCACGCAATAGGGGTTCGGGGTTCGGGAATGAGCATATCCGTTTCCGCACCGACCCAACAAAACCTCAGCCGGCTTTAGCCGGGTTCAGATTTCAGACCGGGTGTTAATGGGGACCGAATTCAGCACAAGGGGTTTACATCCCCTCTCCGACTCTCCCCTGTGGGGAGAGAGCATCCACGCCACTGCGGTTCGTTGCTGCTCGCCTGCTCGACTTCTCGCCTCAGTAAAGCGGCAGGTTGTCGCTGACGTCCTCGAGCCAGGCTCTCACCTGCTGGAGGAAACGCGCTGCGGCGAGGCCGTCCAGCGCGCGGTGATCGATGCTCAGCGAGAGGTTCATCATCGAGCGGATCCCGATCATGTCGTCGACCACGACCGGTCGCTTGATGATCGCCTCAGTCGAGAGGATGGCCACCTGCGGCTGAACCAGGATCGGCGTCGAGACCAGTGAGCCAAATGTGCCCGGATTGTTCAGCGTAAAGGTGCCACCCGCCAGATCGTCCGGCGCAAATCCGCCACTCCGCGCCTTCTCGGCTGCCTCCGCGAGCGCAATCGCCAGCCCGGCCACGCTGAACCGATCGGCGTTCCTGATCACCGGCACGACCAGACCGTCTTCGAGCGCGACCGCGACACCGATGTTGATCGACTTGCGGTGGATAATCCGCTCCTCGTCCCAGACCGCGTTCAGGCGCGGATGGTCCCGCAATGCCAGCGTGACCGACTTCATCACAAGCGACAGGTAGGTCAGGTCGACGCCCTCACGCCGGCGGAACTCCTCCTTGCGCGACGTGCGCCAGGCGACCGCGCCTGTCATGTCGACTTCCATAACCACGGTCGCGTGCGGGGCGGTCCGTTCCGAGCGAACCATGTGCTCGGCAATCGACCGCCGCATCGCTGATACCGGGATCACGTCGTCTCCCGGATAGACCGTCACCGCCGTACGCGGTACCGGCTCGATCGACGGAAGAGCCGCTGGCTCCCGCCGTAAGGTCTCATTAACCGACTGTTCCACGTGATCGGCGACGTAGGCCAGGATGTCGCGCTTCGTGACCCGGCCGCCGGTCCCAGTCCCTTCAACTGAGCCGATCTCGATCCCATGCTCCTCGGCGATCCGGCGCACAACCGGTGACGAGCGCGCCCGCAGCACAGTCGCCTCGTCAGGAATCTCTTCACCATGCACTCTCGCCATTGACGGCGCGCGCACCGGATCGGCATATGCCCCGTTGCCATTGCTGGGCCGTACAGGAGCGTGCTCGGGCATTGCGGGCTCGTCAGAAACTGCCCCTGCCTCCTGGATACGGCAAAGACCGGCGCCGACGGCAACCGTCGTTCCCGGCTCGACCATAATCTCGACCAGCACGCCCGAAACCGGCGCTGGCAGCTCAGCGCTGGCCTTGTCGGTTTCAAGCTCGACCAGCGAGTCGTACTTCTCGATCCGGTCCCCGACCTGCTTCAGCCACTGTCCAACCATTCCTTCGACCACACTCTCGCCAAGCTGCGGCATCGTGATCGTAGTCAGTGTGTTGGTCGGCATCACACCCTCCCTAGTAGCTGATCAACCGGCGCAGCGCGGCGCCGATCTTCTCGGCGTCAACCAGGAAGGCATGCTCGAGCGGCGGACTGAATGGCATAGCAGGAACGTCCGGTGCGGCAAGTCGCATGACCGGGGCATCGAGGTACGCAAACGCCTCCTCCCCGACCATTGCCGCGACTTCGCTCGCGACCGAACACGCTTCGTTGGCCTCGGTCACGACGAGGACCTTGCCGGTCTTCTTCGCCGATTGGACCAGGCAGTCCTCGTCGAGTGGTTTCAGCGAACGAAGATCAATAAGCTCGACGCTCACCCCGGTCTCCTCCGCCACGACGGACACGGCCTTCAGCGCTTCGTGAACCATCATCCCGTAAGCAATGATCGTCACGTCCGTCCCTTCCTGGACGACTCTCGCCTTGCCGATCGGCGCCTCGAAGTCCCCTGTGGGCACCGGTCCCTTGATCGCCCGGTACATCTTCTTGTGCTCGAGAAAGAGGACCGGATCGTCACCGCGAATCGCTGCCCTCAGCAGCCCGGCGGCGTCGGCTGGAAATGCCGGCGCGAGGACTCGCAATCCGGGCGTGTGGACGAACATCGCCTCGATGCTCTGCGAGTGATAGAGCGCACCATGCACGCCACCGCCGAACGGGACGCGAATCACGAGCGGGCACGCAAAGTCGTTGTTCGAGCGATACCGGATCTTGGCCGCCTCGCTCATGATCTGGTCCATTGCCGAGTGGATGAAATCGAGAAACTGGATCTCGGCGATGGGCCGCAGACCGTTCAATGCCATCCCGATCGCGCTGCCGATGATGCATGACTCCGCCAGCGGCGTATCGATCACCCGCTCCGGGCCAAATTCGTCGAGTAGACCCGCTGTCACCCGAAAGACTCCGCCGCGTCGCCCGACGTCTTCGCCGAGAAGGACGATGCGGTCATCGGCGCGCATCTCGTCGGCGAGCGTGTCGTGGATTGCATCGATGAACGATTTCTGCGGCGCATCCTCCCGCTCGGCGACCGCCGTTGCCGGGGCCATCGTTACCTGATCCTGAAGCTGGGCCATGGTGCTACCTCACGGGGTGCGCGACGGTCATACCGATCACCGATCCGCATAGACGTGGCGGTCGAACGTGGACGAATCGGGGTACGGAGCCTGTTCGGCGGCGTCGGTCGCGTGATCGACCTCGCGATTGATATCGGACCGTATCCGGGCGACTTGCTCATCGTCCAGCACGCCCAGATCTCGGAGCCGGGCTTCGAACTGCGCCAACGGATCCCGCGCGCGCCACGCCTTAACCTCATCCGGGTCCCGGTACGTGCGATCGTCGTCGTCGGACGTGTGCGGCTGGAACCGGTAGACCTTGGCCTCGACCAAGGTCGGTCCCTCACCCTTCCGGGCTCGTTCGGCCGCGTCCTTGATCACCTGGTAGACGGCCAGAACGTCGGTGCCGTCGACCACGACGCCCGGGAAACCGTAGGCCGCAGCACGATCGGCAACGTGTTCGATCGAGACCTGTTCTTCAACCGGAACCGAGATCGCGTAGTTGTTGTTCTCGCAGAAGAAGATTACCGGCAGCTTGTGGATCGCCGCGAAGTTGCACGACTCGTGGAAGTCGCCTTTTGAGGAACCACCTTCGCCGAAGCAGGCAATGGCAACCGCGCCCGTCTTCCGCATCCTCGCGGCGTACGCGATCCCCACCGCGTGCGGAATTTGCGTCGCCACCGGACTCGAGCTGGTGATGATGTTGAGTCGCGCTGAACCGTAGTGTGCGGGCATCTGCCGACCGCCCGACGTCGGATCTGGCGCGCGAGCGAGAGCGGCCATCATGACATCAGTTGCACTAAGGCCAAATACCAGACTCAGAGCGAGATCACGGTAATAGGGCAAGAGGAAGTCGATGCCCCGCTCCAACGCGAATCCGGCGCCAACCTGCGCGCCTTCGTGACCCTGCCCGGAAACGATGAAGGCAGCCGTACCGGA
>DASQCG010000089.1:0-1917 GCA_035634825.1 Thermomicrobiales bacterium
CCAGGACCCCTACGCGTCGCTCAACCCGCGCATGACCGTCGGCAGCATCATCGCCGAGCCAATGCAAATCCACGGGCTGGTCGACAAGAAGGACCGCAACAAGAGGGTCCAGGACCTGCTCCAGACGGTCGGTCTCAATCCGTACTTCGCGAACCGGTACCCACACGAGTTCTCCGGGGGCCAGCGACAGCGCATCGGTATCGCCCGCGCGTTGGCGGCGAACCCGGACTTCATCGTGGCCGACGAGCCGGTTTCGGCGCTCGACGTCTCGATTCAGGCGCAGATCGTCAACCTGCTCGAGGACCTGCAGGATCAGTTCGGGCTGACGTACCTGTTCATCGCCCACGACCTCTCGGTGGTCAAGCACATCTCCGATCGTGTCGCGGTGATGTACCTCGGCAAGATCGTCGAAATGGCCGGCCGCACCGAGCTCTATGATCAGCCGCTCCACCCATACACCAAGGCGCTGCTCTCGGCCGTGCCGATTCCGGACCCGGTAGTCGAGAGGCGCCGCGAGCGCATCATCCTCACCGGCGACGTGCCGAGTCCGATCAATCCGCCATCCGGTTGCCACTTCCACACGCGTTGCCCATATGTGATGGACGTCTGCAAGCAGATCGATCCAGTCTTCGCAAACCAGGGCAACGGTCACTTCGTCGCTTGCCACCTCTATCCGGGGTCCGGCAAGTAGACGACTCCCGAGGTTAGATCGTGAGAACAGGCTGGGATCCGAGACAACTTTTTATTCTCGGCCTGCTCATCTTCGTGCTGCCGAATCTGCTTCGGGGCGGCTGGAGCATCCCGCCGACCGATCAGATCGCGGCATACCTCATCGCGGGCATCATCTCGATCACGGTGCATGAGTTCATGCACGCATGGTCGGCGCTCAAATTTGGCGATGACACCGCGCTGCGGATGAATCGGGTCAATCTGAACCCGGCGAATCACTTCGATCCGCTCGGCTTCTTCGGCTTCGTCCTGATCAGCCTCGGCTTCACCTCAATCGCCTGGGGTAAACCGGTGCCGGTGAATTTCAACCGGCTACACGGAGACTTCCGCCGGCGCAAGATCGCAAGCCTGGTGATCGCCGGGTGCGCCCCCATGTCCAACGTCGTGATGGCGTGCGGCGCTACGCTGGTCTACCGCGGGCTGGACGGCCAGAACCGGGATCTCGGCTTCACCGGGACCTTCCTGATCGCATTCATTACGCTCAACATCCTGCTGGCCGCGTTCAACCTGATCCCGCTGCCACCACTTGATGGATACCGGGTCCTGACCGCCATCCTGCCGAACTTCTGGTATCCGACTTTCGCGAAGCTCGAGCAGTTCGGCTTGTTCCTGCCATTCGTGCTTATCTTCATTGACGGGCGGCTGCACCTGGGCATCTACAACGATTTGATCGGGCCTGGATACAACCTGCTGCTGGATCTCGTACGCCGGCTCCTGGGGTGATCCACACCACGTACCTCCGGTCGGCAACTCACTATCCCATCGTGCACCGCTTGCATCAGATCTGGCTCGCCCTCACGCTGCGCAACTCTCCGGCCATCGATCCCACGCTGTTTCCCAATGAGCACGTCTGGCTGCTGTTTCGCGACCTGCATCCGCATGACCAGCGCCACTTGATCGCGGTGTATGACAAGGCGATTGCCGCGGGACTTTCTCCCGAGGTATGCAGGGCCGGTCTGCTGCACGATATCGGCAAGGTCACTCTGGCCGGGACGCGGATCAGCCTGGCCGCACGGATCACGCACGTCCTCCTGCAGCGATTCTCCCCGTCATTCGAAGCTCAGTTGATCCAGCGATCGGGCCCCTGGCTCGGAGTAGGGTTGAGACTCGCCCGAGAGCATGGCCGATTGGGGGCGAATCGACTGCGAGCACTCGCGGTCGACCCGGTGATATGCGACATCGTCGAAC
>DASQCG010000090.1:0-3747 GCA_035634825.1 Thermomicrobiales bacterium
ACCTCTATATCCGCGTCGACCGGTCCGATGGGCGTATCAGGATTTCCGCGCCCCGCCGAATGTCCGATGCGGCGATTCAAGAAGCTGTCCATCGAAATCGTGCCTGGATCGAGCGTCGCCGGCAGCGCGTCGCAGCTCTGGCCACGATCCGCCCTCTTGTTTTGGAGTCTGGCGCGTGCGTCCCCGTATTTGGCGAGTCCTGCTGCCTCTCGATCTCGGAGGGGCATGGTCGCCAAGGCGTGCGATTGCGAGAGGATGGCGTCCTCGAGATGCGCGTCCGCCATGGATTGGACCAGGATGGTCGGGCTGCGGTGCTGGATGCGTGGTATCGAGCGCAGCTCAAAGTTCGCATCCCTGAGCTTATCCGCATCTGGGAGCCAATCATGGGCGTCTCCGTGGCCGACTGGGGCGTTCGGAGGATGAGTAGCCGCTGGGGCAGTTGCAATATTCGGGCTCGGCGGATCTGGCTCAACCTCGAGCTCGCGCGACGGCGGCCCGAATACCTCGAGTACGTCGTCGTGCACGAGATGGTGCACCTGCTCGAGCGAGGGCACAATCGTCGCTTTTACGCGTTCATGGACATGTTTCTCCCCAACTGGCGCGCGATCAGAGCAGCTCTGAACTCAACCCCACCGGACTAGAGTGGTATTCTGCCGGGCGTTGCCCAGCCCGCTCCGTTTAGCGGTCGTCGCTTGTCTCTCCAGGTCTTGAACTCGATCGGGAGATGTTTTTGCGTGGCGGTTCCGCACCGCCGAATCGAACCGAGGAGGTGATCCAGCGATGCTCGAGCACGGTACAGGCACGGACAACGCCGCGGACGAGACACCGGGCCACCGGCTGCTCAATCGCCGGACGTTGGTTCTCGGTGCTGGCTCGGCCGCCCTGGCCGCATCAGTGTCCGGCGGAGTAGTCGCGCAGGACTCGGCGACTCCTGTGGCGGAGAACGCTACTCCGACCACGGACGACGAGATTTGGGTCTACCCCATGCCGGGCAGCGTCACCGCCTCGGCTGGAACCCAGATCAGCTTCCGCGGCGCCGCGCTTCAGTCGCTCGACCTCATCGAAGTAATCGGATCTCAGAGCGGATACCACTCTGGAACCCAGATCGCCCACTCGGATGGTAACGGTTTCAGCTTCGTTCCAGACTTCGGGTTTCGTCCCGCTGAGGCAGTCGCGGTTCGGACAAGAGTCCATATCACGAATGCCGACGCCAAGCGCTTTTCGTTCACGATTGCCGAATCGCGCCCACTGCCAGCTCGCCCTGAGCTCAACGAGACTGCGGACGAAGCTCTCGTTCACAAATATCGAAGTCGGCCGGGACTTGCCCCTCCCGTAATCGAAACCTTTGCGCACGCGACGGGTACCGCGCCCGGTTATCTCTTCCTCGCGCCGAAGCGCGGCACGGGCCGGAACGGCGCCCTGATGGTCGACGACTCCGGCGAACCCGTGTGGTTCAACCCGGTCGCGGTGCCGGCGGAGGAGATTTACGACTTCCGCGTCAGCGAGTTCCTGGGCCGGCCGGCCCTCGTCTGGTGGCAAGGCATCACGGTGTCCGGGCACGGTTTCGGGCATTGGGTGATCTGCAACGATCAATACGAGGAGGTGGCAACCGTCCGGGTCGGCAATGGATTCTCCGGCGGCGACATGCACGACTTCGTTCTAACGCCGGAAAACACAGCCATCATCGGGACGTACAACACCCTCCACTGGGACTTGTCGGATGTCGGCGGCGAGAAGGATGGCTACGCAATCGATGGCATCATCCAGGAGATCGATATCGTTACCGGAGCGGTCATGTTCGAGTGGCACTCGCTGGAGCATATCGCGCTCGACGAGTCGTACGGCAAATACGATCCCAAGGATCCCGGCGACTTTGACTACTTCCATCTTAATTCGGTTGCCGTCGATTCCGACGGACACTTGATCGTCAATGCGCGCAATACCTGGGCGGCGTATAAGGTGAACCGGCGTTCTGGCAAGGTCACCTGGCGGTACGGCGGCAAGCAACCAGATTTCACGATGGGTGAGGGCACCGAGGTCGCTTACCACCACGACGCCCGTCCACACGACAACGGGCGCTTCTCATTCTTTGACAACGGTGGATCCCCAAAGGTCCATGACGAGTCTCGTGGCCTGATCGTTACGCTCGACATGGACAAGATGACCGCTACCCTCGTTCGCGAGTACGCCCATCCCGACAAGATCTCGTCAAGCAGTCAGGGGAATGCCCAGGTGCTCGGGAATGGAAACGTCCTTGTTGGTTGGGGGAGCGAGCCGGTCGCATCCGAGTTTGCCGAGGACGGGACGTTGCTGCACGACTGGCGCCTGCCGAAGGAGAAGCAGTCATACCGCGCATTCCGGTTCGAGTGGAGCGGTAAGCCTTCTGCGGGCCCGTCGCTCGTGGTTGATTCAGAGTCGAGCAACTCGATGGCGTACGTGAGTTGGAATGGTGCAACCGAGGTGCGGGCCTGGCGCCTCAAAACGGGCACCACGAGCGATTCGCTTGAGCCTGACATCGACACGATTGAGAAGACTGGGTTCGAAACGGAAATTCCTGTCGACACGAGCAGTGGATTCCTCGCTGTCGAGGCACTCGACGCGTCCGGGGCCGTAATCGGCACCACGAAGACCGTTGAGTTGAACGGCTGATCTGCGCGCCGGGTCGACAGCGATGACCCTCACCAGGATCGACACACCGACGCGCTCGCGAGATCATGGATCTTTGTCAATTTCCGGCGAAGTCGAGCGCGCCCGGGTGTCGTCGCGCTACGCCCTGGTCTTGGTGAGCGTCATCACGCTAGTCGCTGCCGTGCTTCGATTCGCGCGGCTGGATCAGGCAGGATTCCGGATCGACGAAGGCTTCACGATGACCTTCGCCCGCCAGTCGTGGGCGGGCGTGCTGGGGTTGCACGGGTACTACGACCTTCATCCGCCGCTTTTCTTTTCGCTGGCCAAGTTCGCCGACCTGTTTGTGCCCGAGACAGTCGCGTCACGCACCGTGGCGGCGATTGCCGGGGTCGCGACGATCCCGGTCTTTTACCTCTTTTGCCGGCGGTTGGTAGACGACCGGGTTGCATTAGGGGCTGCGGCACTGTTGGCCGTTTCTCCGCTCCACATCGAGTTCTCGCGCGATGGTCGAATGTATGCGCCGGTCATCCTCTGTGTCTGCGTCGGTTGGCTCGCGCTCGTCTCATATATCCAGAGTCACCGGCCCATCTGGGCCGTCACCTACGGGCTGAGCCTGTTGTTTGCCATGTACATGGATTACAGCGCGGTATACGCGCTCGTTCCCCAGGCAGTCGTACTGACGATCTACCTGATTAGGGTGCGAGGGCGCGATCGATGGCTTATCGGCTCCCTGATCGGCGCCGCGATCGGATATCTGCCGTGGGTTCCGCAGGTATACCGCTCGGTCGCGAAGTCACGGCATCATTCGGGCAGGGCGGATTGGCTGAGTGCGTCGTGGGAACGAATCGGGAATTCGATCCCTTCTCTCCTGGGCATGATCGGCAGAACGGTCACCTCCGGAGGGGATAATCGCGGGACCTGGGGACGGCTGCCGGACTGGCATCCGGTCCTTCTCCTTATCTCATTCGCGGTTCTCGCCATCGGTCTTGTCGCTTTGCGACGATGGCCAAGGCTGGCGCTATTCATTGTGATGCTGGTGGCGCTTCCTCCGGTGGCAGCCATCCTCCTGAGCTAGATCAGTCCCGGCTACGCGCCGAGGACCGTCATGGCCTCTGTGCT
>DASQCG010000091.1:0-2401 GCA_035634825.1 Thermomicrobiales bacterium
CATCACCCAAATCCGCGAAGCGTTACTGACGGGATAGCCCGACTTCGGGTATCCAACGAATCGTCCGGCGCCGCCCGGGGATGAATGCCCGGGCTGAACAACAGAGGCCCACTGAAGGGGCTGAATTGGTGGCCCGTGATGTCGGAAGACGTTCCGCGTCGCCCCGGACTGAAGGCCGGGGCTGAGGCAAGATAAGGCGGCTGAAGCCGACTTCTTTATTAGTCCCTTTAGTGGACTTATCGGTCCTCAGCCCAGACCTTTAGCTCCGGGCGGCACCGATCGCCGGTTGCAATGTAGTGGCATGGCCAACAATTTGATTCGCCCATAAGCGGTGCGGGGCCGGTCCGCGCTACATTTGCGGTCGCGTACGCTGTCCATGAGATACGGAGAATCGATTTGCCGCCGCTTGATGCCCTCGGAACCGAGTATTTGACGCTTTCGCTGGAGATCGAGCGGATCTTCCCCGGCTTCGTCGATGCCTACATGGGGCCGGACGCACTCAAGACCCGGGCCAACTCCGGCGATTTGCCCGACCCAAAGGCGCTGCTCGACCGCGCCCAGCGACTGCTGAGAGATGTGCGCATCTCGGACTACGGCGACAACCGCAAGGAGTTCCTGCGCGCCCAGATCACCGGGATCGTCATTAGCTGCCGAAAGCTGGCCGGCGAGGAGATTCCCTATGTCGATGAGGTGCGGAACAGTTTCGATATTTCCGTAGCATCGGTCCCGGACGCGGTGCTGGACGCCTCGCTGGCTGAGCTCGATGCAGTCCTGCCCGGCGATGGCTCGGTACGGGAGCGGAACATCGCCTACCGCCGGCAGTTCATCGTCGATCAGGCTACGGCCGCGCACTTGATCGACTTGATCCTTGCCGAGACGCGCATCCGGACGCAACAGATCATCGACCTGCCGCCCGGCGACGAAGTCGAGATCGCCTTCGTCTCGAACCAGCCCTGGAGCGGCTACAACTGGTACCTCGGCGATGCGAGGTCGCGCGTCGACATCAATACTGATCTGCCGATCCACGCCCACGGCTTGCCGGGACTCGTCGCGCACGAAGCCTACCCGGGGCATCACACCGAGCACGCGCTCAAGGACATGCGGCTCTACCACGGCCGGGGCTACGCCGAGCAGGCGATCCAACTGATCAACACGCCGGAGTGCGTCATCTCCGAGGGGATCGCGGTCCTGGCGGAGGACATCGCCTTTGGAGGTGGGCAGGCGGAATGGATGGCGACCGTGCTGATGCCGGAGGCCGGGCTGAAGTTCGATCCGGAGGTGTACCGCCGGGTTCAGCGCGCCGGGCGGGAGCTGCGGGCAGTCGCCTCGAACGCGGCCCTCCTCTTCCACCGGGACGGGCGCTCCGAGCGGGAGGTTGTGCAGTACCTCGAGCACTACGGCCTGATGGCCGAGGCAGAGGCGGCCAAGCGCTTCTCCTTCATCAGCGATCCGCTCTGGCGCCCGTACATCTTCACCTACAGCGTCGGCCGGCAGCTCCTTTCCGATTGGCTGGACCAGGCTACGGGCGAGGATCGGATCGAGCGCTTCCGCCAGCTCCTGACCGAGCAGGTCACTCCGTCCCAGGTTGCCGGTCAGATCCCCGCGCGGGCCTGAGGCAGTGCAGCGGTACGACCAGCCATGGCCGCAGGTGGCCAGCCCGCGCGATCTGCTGCGCCGGTTCAACCGCTGGCTCAGCCTGACCCTGATTCACCAGGCGATCTGGCCGGCGATCGTGCTGGCTACCGGCGCGGTCATGCAGCGGCCGGGCGTCTCATCAATCCCCGACGTACTGGGGATGATGGCCGGGCCGATCATCGCCAGCCTGGTTGCCTTCAACCAGATCCGCGACCGTTTGGCCGACTTCCCGGCCCCGCCGGTGCGGTCATTCGTGGCCGATCAGGTCCGGCTTCTGCTGCTGGGGTTGCCGGTGATGGTGTTGATCGGGCGACTGATCACGGGCGATCTCGATTCGACGATCAAGATCGCGGCGGTCGGGCTCGTCAATGTCGCCGCCTATCACCTGATCCACTTCGGCGTCGCCCGCTCCCTCTTTCCGAGCCCATACGTCGTCACCGGGCTGTTCGGGCTGTCGTGGGCGATCCACCAGATTGCCGACGCCCTCGCCCGGGACACCGGCGGCTCATTCATCTATCACGCCTTCAGCGGGTTCACGGTCGGTGTGCTGGTGGCCGCCGTCTCCCAGCTCCTGCACCGCTGGCCAGGCGGCCGCCTGACCGCACCCTCCGCCCAATGGCTCGTGATCACCCTGATCTTCGGCTTCTCCGCGTCGTAAATACGGGATCGGAAGCAGTCCATAACCCGCGCCAGGTTATGTAGGGTCGCGGCGCGGTAGCCGTCACTCATCCAGGCTGCAATCGGATACGTAAAAGTGTCGTTACAC
>DASQCG010000092.1:0-11712 GCA_035634825.1 Thermomicrobiales bacterium
TGGCTGGAGGCGAGCCAGGCGACGGCCGCGGCGATCTCGGCCGGCTCCGCGAACCGGGCCATGGGCACCCGCTTCAGGTACTCGGGACCGCCGACCGGGTCCTCCGTAATGAAGGCGGCACGCGTCTTGACCATGCTTGGCTCGATCGCGTTGACCCGGATGTTGAACTCGGCCAGGTCGATCGCCGCCGAGCGGACCAGCGCCTCGACCCCGCCCTTGGATGTGTTGTAGTGGGCGAGGTTCTTCTCAACGTACCAGGCGTTGGTCGACGAGGTGCAGACGATTGCGCCCTTCCGGGCCCTGGCCATGACCTTCGCCGCCTCCTGGACGCAGTGAAAGGTGCCATGGATGTTGACGTCGATGATCCGGCGCCAGCTCTTGTCGTCGATCTCGAGGAACGGCTCGCCATCGGCGATGCCGGCATTCGCCGCCAGCACATCGATCTGCCCGAATCGGAAGAGCGCGGCATGAACAGCAGCTTGCACCTGCGTTCGATCGGAGATATCAGCCACGGCGGCATGCACCCGATCCCCGTACGACGCAGTCGCCTCGGTTAAATCAGCGGAGCTTATGTCGACTGCGACGACCTGCATCCCTTCGGCGACGAATCGCTCGACGATCGCCCGGCCAATTCCATTCGCGGCCCCGGTCACCATTGCGACCTGACCTTCCATCTGCAGCACGAAATCACTCCTCTCGTCAATCCCAAATCATCGCCGATTGCGGACGTTCAATAAGAGCCTACCGAACAGACGACTTATTGACATCGCTAACGAACGTCGGTATACCGGATGTGTTCCGTCCCTACCAGAGCCGCCTGCGCCTCGCGGGCCGAGGCGGCTGCGCCGACCCGCAATGTTTCGGTCGCCATATCGACTTTACGTTCCGAGGCAGGAGGAAACATCCATGGCAGATGCGAGCAGCCCGAAATGGTCGTTCGACGGTGAGTATTTTGAGAACTGCAATTGCACTGTTGCCTGCCCCTGCATCTTCTCAGCCGAGCCCCCATTCACATCGACGCCGACCGAAGGTGCTTGCGAGGTAGCGTTCGCCTTCCACATCGATTCCGGGTCGTTCGGCGATACTCGGCTCGATGGGCTCAACGCCGGATTGATCGCACGGACGCCGGGTCCGATGATCAATGGCAACTGGCAGGTTGCGCTCTACATCGACGAGCGCGCGGATCAGCAGCAGCACGATGCCATTCAGGCAATTTTCGCTGGGGCAGCGGGTGGCACGATGGGCGGCTTTGCGCCGTTGATCGGCGAGGTCCTCGGCATCAAGTCCGCACCGATCACCTATTCGGTGTCGGGCAAGCGCCGATCCGTGGAGATCCCCGGCTTTATGAGCATGGCCGTCGGACCCGTGCCAAGCGCGATGGGCGAGGATGTGGAGATGGTGGCCAGAAATGCCCATCCTTTCGCCCCGGACGGAGTCGTCATGGCCGTCGGGCAGTCGGGCAGCACCTGGTCCGACTACGGCATGCGCTGGGACAACTCGGGCCGGAACGGTCACTATGCCCCGATCCATTGGAGCAATGGCTGACGCGGGGATGGCCGCCAATCCAGCCCTCGCGGGTCAACGAGTCCCGTTGCTCGAGCGCGGCGGGCGTGCCCTGCTGATCTCACTCTTGCTCGTCACGCTCGCCGCGTGGGCAGTGACGCTCTACCAGGCGCGGACGATGGATATGCCGATGGGAATCGCCCTGCGCGGCGCTGCGGTTCCGTCGGAGTCCCCCGGCATGAGTGATTCCATGCCCGGCATGGACATGACTCCGTCCGGAGTTGGCGCCGTAACCAGTGCCGGAATGTCCGGTATGGATATGGCGGGCTGGACCTGGAGCGGGTTTGTAACGTTCCTGGTGGTCTGGGCCGTCATGATGGCCGCGATGATGTTCCCGGCCGTCGCTCCCCTGCTCTTGATGCACCGGTCCATGGCGGCGCGGGGAGGCGCCGGGTCTGCCGCAACCTGGGCATTTGCATCTGGCTACCTGTTTGTCTGGACCCTCGTGGGTGCGACGACCTGGGCACTCGTACAGGTGGGGGTCGAGCTTGGCAGCCGGCTGGGCTCGGCGGGGCGGGGAACAGTGGCGCCGATCGCGCTTGGTACGACCCTGGTTGTCGCCGGGGTTTACCAATTCACGCCAATCAAGCGGACGTGCCTGCGCCAGTGCCAGTCGCCGATCGGGTTCCTGATGACCCGATGGCAACCGGGATACCGCGGCGCGGTGCGGATGGGGATGATGCACGGACTCTACTGCCTGGGTTGCTGTTGGGCGCTCTTCGCGGTGCTTGTTGCCGCCGGCGTGATGAGCATCGCCTGGATGCTCTTGTTGACGGTCATCGTGTTCGCGGAGAAAGTGTTCCGCCCGGGGATCTGGGGCCAACGCTTGATCGGCGCGAGTTTCGCCGCGTTGGGGCTCCTCGTGGCGGTTAGCGCGATCGACATGCCGTGGCGCGTGTGAATCCGACCATCCGGCCGCAGCGTTCGGTCGTTAGGGGGCCAAATGCCTCCAGCTTCTAGACGATGAGATTGCCTCGATGAGTGGACCCTCGCGAGCTACGCAGCGCCGCCAGGCGAGTTCCCCTGATGACCCGTTCGCTTCCGCTACTGCACTGGCGGAGGTAATTCGGTCTGGAGCGATCTCGAGCAGGGATCTGCTGGATCTCTATCTTGAGCGCGTCGATCGGTTCAATCCGACCCTCAACGCGATCGTGACGCTCGATGCTGATCGGGCCAGGGCCGAGGCGGATGCGGCCGATACTGCGATCGTGCGCGGCGACGATCTCGGCCCACTTCACGGCGTGCCGATCACCATCAAGGATTCGATCGAGACTGCCGGCATGCGGACGACTTCGGGCGCGAAGATGCTGGCCGAGTACGTGCCGCAGCGCGATGCCATCGCGGTCGCCAGATTGCGCGCAGCCGGCGCGATCGTGTTCGGAAAATCGAACCTGCCCGAGTTTGCGGGCGATTCCCAGTCCTACAACGAGCTCTTCGGCACGACCAACAACCCATGGGACTCCAAGCGAACGCCGGGCGGTTCCTCGGGCGGAGCCGCGGCGGCAGTCGCGGCCGGACTCACCGGGCTGGAGCTGGGCAGTGACCTGGGCGGTTCGCTGCGAATTCCCGCCCACTTCTGCGGGGTTTACACGATCAAGCCGACCTGGGGCATCGTGCCGATGACCGGCCACATCCCTCCGCCGCCTGGTCAGGAGGGCGATATCGATGTCGGTGTGCTCGGGCCATTGGCACGGTCGGCTGCCGACCTGGACCTGATCCTGCCGATCATCGCTGGTCCCAATACCTCCGCCGGCATTGCCTGGCGGCTGGAGCTGCCACCGCCCCGGGCCGAGTCCCTGGACGGGTATCGCATCGCCGCGTGGCTGGACGATCCCTACAGCCCGGTCGACGACCAGACGGCCGCACTCTACGAACGACTGATCGGCGACCTTGCGACGGTGGGGGCGCGGATTACGCCGACGGAGATGCCGGTTCCGCTCGCCGGGATGCACGATATCGCCCAACGCTTGATCCAGGCTTCGGCCTCCGCCTGGGTGCCCGAAGAGGGCTACCTGTCGCTGGTGGAACGGGCGACGTCTGCGTCGCTGGATGACGATAGCCCGCCGGTGCGCTGGGCGCGGAACATCACGCAGGGCGTGCGCGCGTTCAAGATGGCCGAGCAGCAGCGGGATCGAATGAAAGCGGCCTGGGCCGAGTTCTTCACCCGGTACGACGCCATGCTTTGCCCCACGATGCCGACGCCCGCCTTCCCGCACGACCACACCCCGGACGTCGATTCGCGCAGGATCCCGTTCAATGAGACGACTATTCCGTACGGAGATCAGTACGCCTGGCTCCAGGCAATCGGCGCCGTGCACCTGCCTGCAGTGGTCGCGCCTGTCGGACTGACGCCTGCCGGGCTGCCGGTCCGCATCCAGATTGTCGGCCCGCACCTGGAGGACCGGACACCGATCGACGTTGCCCGACACCTCGAGGCGATCACCGGCGGCTTCCGGGCGCCACCGGCATATGCATCCGCCTAACCAGCCGATCTTGAACGAAAACGGGGTGGCGAGTGTCTCGCCACCCCGTTCTGATGCTGAATTGAAGCGCGATTACTGGACGCGATTCCAGTTCGCGACGTTCCAGTAGAGCGCCTCGAAAAGCGATCCCGCCACGTTCGCATCGTTGAGCGTGTTGAGAATCGCGTACTTCTCGGCCGCGCGCCCAACTTCCGGGATGATGACCTGATTGGTGATCAGATAGTCATTCATCTGGATAAAGAGAGCGGCTGCCGCCTCGGCGTCCGTCGCCACGGCAACCTGGTCGTACATGGCATCGTACTCGTCGCTGTGATAGCGGGACTCGTTGATGCCGGACCAGCCGTTCGCCTTCTGGCTAATGTTCACGCCGTCCTTGCCACCGTACCACGACTGCATGTAGGAAACGGGGAAGGTACTGGACGGGCCATTGGTGTACATGAGAATGTCAGCATAGAAGTGCTGCGCGTTTTGCTCGTTGCCCGCAGCGCTGTCGAAGAAGATACCGGCGTCCACCTGCTTGAGGTTGACCTTAATGCCGATCTGCTCCCAGTTCTGCTTGTTGAGGGCCTGCTCCTTTTGGCGGACCGCGTTGATCGAGGTCGAGTAGACGACCTTCATCTCGACGCCGTCCTTCTTGCGGGTATCGCCATCGAGGGTCCAACCAGCCTCGTCGAGGAGTGCCGCCGCCTTGTCGAGGTTGAACTCGTAGGTGGTATTCGGGCTCTCGAGCGCGGCGATACCGCTCAGGATGTTCTTGGCTCCCGGCTCCAGGTCACCACCCAGGTAGAACTGGTTGGCCATCGTGTCGCGGTCGGTCGCCATCGCGAAGGCCTGCCGAACCTTGAGATCCGAGAGGAACGGGTGCGGCGTGTCCTTCTGCGACTTCTCGCCGTTCACTTCCTTGTTCGGATCCGAGAAGTTGAGCAGCAACCGCTCGACATTCGAGTACGGGCTGGCCTTGACCGTGCCTTTGCCATTGGCCTCGAGCTGCTGGAGGATCTGAGGCTCGGTCTGGAGGTTCCAGGCAAAGTCCCAGTCTCCGGTCTGCAGGACGGCCTGCGCGGCCGAAGTGGAGTCGCCGCCGCCCTTGAGATTGACCTTCTGGAAGAACGGCTTGTTCGGCTCGCGATAGTTGTCGTTCTGCACGTAGACGACCTGGTCATTCTCCGTGAAGGACTCGACCTTGTACGGTCCCGTGCCGACCGGATTCTGGATGAAGGCGTTGTAGGCGTCAGCGCCGGCCTCGAGCACGTGCTTCGGATAGATCGATCCGAGGTATGTGCCGCAGAACGGGACGTTCCAGCCCAGCGTCGGCGCAGCAAAGGTGACCTTGACCGTGTTCGGGTCGATCGCCTCGACGTTGCTGATGGCCTGGTAGGTCTTGATATCGATCGCGTTGTTGGCTGGATCGGCGCACCACTGCCAGGTGAAGACGACGTCATCGGCGGAGAACGGCTGACCGTCGTTCCAGAGCACGCCCTGCTTCAGCTTGTAGGTGACGGTGGACAGGTCCGAGGCGAGACCGCCGTTTTCCATGGTCGGCACTTCCTCAGCCAGGGTCGGGATCATGGTGCCGTCCGGCAGGAAGTTAATCAGAGACTCGGTGACGAGACTGGCGCCAAGTTGGTCCTTGGTGCCGGTCGCGGTGTGGAGGCCGAAGTGGGTCACGCCCTGCCACTGGAGGATCTTGAGCTCGCCACCAGCGCCGCGGGTCTGGCCTTCAGTGCCGGCGCTCGGGGCAGCAGCGCCACCTGCCGCAGGTGTCGCGTCCTGGGCATTGGCAATGGTCGGAGTGACGGAATTGACGACAAACAGCGCGACCGGGGCGCCGACCCCGATCATGGTCGCGCGGCGCAGGAACTCCCGGCGGGAGACTCGGCCCGCCTTGTACTCTTCGAAGAGGGCCCCGAAGGGTCCGGACTGCTGCGTCATGGACTGTTCCTCCTAATTACCGATATGTGAACATCGCCGGCGATCGCGTCTGACCGCCGGCGGATATTCCCGCGTTATGACGTTGGCGTCCCACCCTCTGGAGCGGTGACCTCGAACGACGCCATCATGCCGTGCGCGGCATGCGGGGAGCCATCCGGACCCGGGAAGAAGCAGAGCAGCTCGTACGTGCCCGGCGGCAGGTTGACCAGCGTCATGTCGACCGACTCACCCGGAATCGGCACGCTGACCTGGCCGATGAACTCGATCTTGCTGAAGTCAGTGGCCGGATCGAGCACCGCCATCGGGTCCATGCCTTCGGGCAGCTTGACGACGACCAGCTCGTGCGCTTCCTTGTTGGTCGCGGTATTGATGGCCTGGAAAATCAGGACATCCGTTGCCACGACCGAATCCGCATTCGGCGCAATCGCGTAGGTGCCATCCGCGTTCTCGTTCAGGTTGATTCCGACCGCAGCCTGATCGCCGTCGACCGAGACCGGCAGACCCTGGTTGATGTCATTCAGCTTCAGGGCGCCATTCTCCTGCACCAGGAGCCACTCTTCGGAGATGTACTGGTACTCGGTCTGGTTGTAGTTCATGACGATGCCGACGCTGCCGTCGTCGTACGTGTTGACGGCGCCGGTTGTGGCATTGCCGAACGGCAGGTCACTGAAGAATCCGTCAGCCTTGGCGGCATCGATGGAGTCGTAATCACCGAGCTCCTTGACCAGATTTGGCGTGACCAGTGTCGCGACCGCGTCTGCATTGGTGATGCAGGCCTTGACGTTAGCGACGAACGCCTCTGCTTCCGAGGTGGTCGCATCGTCAGCCGGCGTTGCTCCTGCTGACTCCGCAGCGACCGGCGATGCCAGATCGGCCGGTGTTGCCATGCCCGTCGACATTTCGCCCGGAACACAGTCACCAGCTGGGCTGGCGGCCGGCGAGGCATCCTGGGCCAGCGCGACGAGCGAGCCGCCGCCGAGCGCCATCGAGCCGACCAGGCTCGAAGTAATCAGGCCCATGCGCGCCAAACTCAGCATGCGCAAGCGGGGACGGTCAGACATCCTTGATCCTCCTCATACCGACGAACCAAACGTGAACCCAACGCAACGTCACAACGGTATCGAGCGCCCATTACCGGGCATATTGAGCTGTCCACCGCAGATCGGCTGAATGCCGGGAGTGTAATTCCAATTCGCGACAAGTTCTAGCCCAAGCTACAAAGAAACAAATTCGGGTGGAGCAACGCCGAAGCGCGCTCCACCCGATGTGCGGTTCAAATTGAAGCGGTCGGAGCTACTTGTCGAGCTGGACCGCGACGCCTTCACTCTCGTTCACAAGCGTGAAGCCAGACGCATCCTCAGGCACGTCGAACACGACGGCAATCGTGTAGCCCTCGCCTGGCGCGAGCTCCTCGTCGGAGCCGTTGTCGTAGGCCGTGCTCAGCAGGACGTCGGTCGCCCGGCCGTCGAGGTCGTAGACATTGCCATCACCATCGGTCAAAGTCCAGGCGTCGTAGCCGAACGGCGCCGGATCGCCACCCTTCGGCCGGATCACGTCGAAGAACACGATCAGATACGTTCCGTCGGCCGTGCGCCGCTCGATCTTGGTCTGGATCTGGGTCTCCTTGACCGTGATCGTGCCCTCGCTGGTGTCGATCTCGTCGCCCATCGCGGCCGATGCGGATGAGCTGCCGTTGTCCGGTTCGGTGGTCGGCTCATCGGCCGGGGTCGGGGTGACATCGGCATTTGCGTTGGAGTTGGCATTCGGCGGGCCGGATTGCGCCCAGCCGGCCGTCACCTTGCTCGTCTCGAAGCACTTCGCCGCGCCCTCGACATAGCCATTCAGGAACCACCAGACGCGCTTCGGGCCCTCGCCGTGTCCACCCGGGTCGGCGCCTTCCTTGCCGCCGCCGAGCAGGACGGCGTACTGGACGATGTTGGCATCGATGTCGCTCGAGCCAAGCCGACCGCGCAGCTCGGCGTCTCGCGACCACGAGCCGGCATAGCAGTCGGCCATGTACTCGATTTCCTGCGAGGTCAGCACGTTCGGATCGAGGCACGGGGTCTGGTAGCAGACCTGCATGCCGAGCAGCTCCTGGACGTGGTGGCCGACCTCATGGGCAAGCACGACCGGGATCAGGAACGGCACCTCGCCGACCGAGTCGAACTGGAAGTTGGCGAAGTCCATGTCGAGGTAGACGGTGTTGTCAGGCGGGCAGTAGAACGGACCCATACCGGTGCCGGTGTTCGGGTTGAAGGAATCGGCCGCGCCGCAGCCGGTGTCGATATTGCCGGTCCACGGAACAAACGCCTTCGGCGGTGCATAGGTCTGCCCGCCCGAGATCAGCGGGTACTCGCGGGCCCAGTAGTCGTTGATGTCGCTGACGGAGGTCTGGAAGAGGGACAGCAGCTCATCGGCGTTGTCCGGCAGCTCGCCGTCGCCCTGGATCTCGGTCAGCTGGCCGGAGCCGTCATTGTTGTTCGGCTCGGTTGCCTCCGGCGTCTTTTCCTCGGTCGGGGTCCCCGTGTCCGGGGTCTGGCCCTCGAAGGTCAGCGTGCTGAGGACGTCTTCGCGCGCGGCCGATTCATCGTCCCAGCTATCGGCGAGAGCCAAATGGGTGATGACCAGGTTTGCGTCGCCGTCGTTGATTTCCTGGCACGAGACGTACCCATTGAAGTTGGACGAGTTTTCCTCGCCGGTCTTGTCATCAGTAAAGGTCAGAACGAACGACACCTCAACGGAAAGCGCGCCGTCAGCGGATTCCTGCGGCTTCTCGGCCACGAAGTCACTAACCCCGTCCGAGTTCTCGATGTAATCGGTGCCGTATTGGGCCAGGCACTCATCTGCCGCGAGCGCCGGTGCATATCCCTCGATGTAGAGGATGCTGGCTGCATCATCGAGGCGGAGCATGTTGTACTCGTCCTCGATCTTCTCGTCCGAGACGTCCCAGGAGCGATCCCATTCGAGGCTGTAGCCAAATGAGGGGCTGGTGTAGGTGCTTCCGGAAACGCCGGAATCGCTATTCGACGAACTCTGCGCGCCCACCGCGGCGGGACGACCCACCACGCCCAGCATGAGCGATAGCAGCAGGGCAAACACCGCGCCCATGCGCGCCAAACGGACGGATTTACGACTCATGAAAATCTCCCCGGGGCGAAACCCTCGCCCAAGCCAATCACCAGCCGCCGATTCACACCGGCGGTTTTCCCCACCTAATATCGGAGCATTTCTCAGCCTACATGACCGTGTCCCGCTGTCAAGCAGATCGGCGCCGAGAAACGGCCAAGTTTCCAGATCGATAACGTCGGGATCACATGTCCGGTTCCCACCGGTACGGGGTAGTCGGTGTGTCTACTATAGTTGTCGCCTACGAATCTTCCTTACTGTGCGGTGAATCAAGCCACTATGAGCAACCAGGAACCCGATTCGACCATGGACACGCGCGTGCCCGAAGTGCCCAGCACCGACGCCGATCCCCTTTTCCCGCCGACTGACTCCGACGTGCCAGATGCGACTCCGCTTGATGCGCTGAACGGCAGCATCGAGGACATCGTTCCCGCACCGCCGGTTTTCGGACGACCAACGGTCTCCCCCGATGGCGCGACGGTCGCGATCATCCAGCCCGACCAGACCGGCGCCAACCGAATCTGGCTCGCGCCGATCGACGGCGGTGAGGCAGAGGTCCTCGATGTCGACCTCGACCTGTCCGCAGTCGCGAATCCGAACGGCCCGCAGTGGTCGCCGGACGGCGCGCAGCTTGCGGTGACGGCCCCGCACCCGGCCGATGGGCGGTCTGCCATCTGGGTGATCACGATCAGCACCAGGCTGGCCCGTGTCCTGGTCGAGCACGAGGCGGAAGATTCATCGCCGATTTGGTCGCCTGACGGCGAATGGATCGCGTTCCTCTCCCGCCGCTATGGCCGGACGGCCACGAGCGCAATCCGATCCGACGGCCTCAGTGATCCGCTCCAGCTCAGCCACGCGCCGCGCGGCTTCGACGATCACTCGCTGACGTGGTCGCGAGACAGCGTGAAGATCGCATTCGCCCGGGAAGCAGTCGACGGTGACAAGCAGGGCGATCACATCCACACGGTGGAGGTGAAAACCGGCGCCACCAAGCAGGTCACCACTCGCCTCGCCGGTCGCCACTCGCTGACCTGGGCTCCCGATCGCAACCTGATCATGCACGTCACCGACGACAGCGAGTGGGATCAGATTGCCGTCGTCAACGCCGATAACGCCTCCGGCTGGAACATCGCCGCCGAGAAGGGCGACAAGTCTGAGCCGGGCTGGTCGCCGGACGGCCAACGGGTCGTCTACCTGCGCCGGCTCGAGGGCGTCGTCCGCTGCTGTGAGCGCGGCACGAGCACGGCAACATCGGAATCGATCGATCCCGGCGATGGTGTTGCATCCGCGCCACAATTCCTGCCAGACAAGCGTGTGCTTTATGTCTACCAGTCCGCGACGACCGGCCCGCAGGTGATCGTCCAGGAGCCGAAGGAAGACGCCGAGCGTACGGTCCTCGCGATCATCCCGGAGTGGAACCCGGGCCGCGAGCTGGCGACGCCGTACTACCTGGCCGTCGAGATCAACGGCCTGACCACCGGCGCGCTGGTCTATCGCCGCTCCGAGCAAGAGGGCGATGTCCCGGCGGTGATCGTGCTGCGCGACCATCCGACCGAGGCGCCAGTCGCTCGCTACGACGCGCTCGAGCAGGCGATCGCCGCGACCGGCATGGCCGTCTACGTCCCCACTCTGCCCGGCACTCCCGGCGAGGGCCGCAAGGTCACCAACGGTTTGAAGGAGCGCGAGGAGTCGGAAGCCGAGCTGATGGACGTTTTGGCGTTCGTCAATGCGATACGAAGTATTGGCGGCATCGACAATCGCAGGATCGGCATTGCCGGCACGGGGTACGGCGGTGCGCTGGCGCTCCTGCTGGCCGGTAGCCGGCCGGGAACCGTCAGAGCCGTCGCCGCGGTCGATCCGGTCACCGACTGGAACGGCGAGTTCGACCATGCCGATCAGGAGACCCGGGATTGGGTGATCCGCAATCTCGGTTTGCCGGCCACGAGCCAGGGCGTCTTTGCCCTGCGCACGCCGACGACCTATGCCGGCGTGATCGAGGAGACGTTGATCCTGCTCGGGACCGACGCAGCTCCCGCCGGGCGGAGCGCACAGCTCGACGGCCTCTCCACGCTCCTCCGCGAGCTGGACCGGCCGTTTGAGCAGGATGTCTCGGCCAACGAGCCGGCCTGGTCGGCGATGCGCCGGGTTGCGACGTTCCTGCGCGAGTCACTGACGGCGCAGGAAGCGGCGGCGCCCGTCGGCGAAGCGGTCACCGCCGACGCCGTCTGATCCCAACGCCCATCGGAATACGGCCCGAATCGGGCGATTCGGGCCGTGTACGGACATTATGGGACACGGGTACCGACCCGATTGGGATCCTTTCCGCATAGTCAAGCAACCGATCTTCCCCCTACCTTTGGCATCAAGCAACTAGCCCGTCTGGCCTCGCCAACCGCGACTGCCCACTTGACCAGACAGCGACTGAGCGCGAGCGCAGTCGGGCAGTGCGATGGACGCGATTCCTGCGAGGTACCCGTGCCGGGCGTTGGTCACCCTCCATATCCAGAGCGCGCGCCAACCAGTGGACGCTCGGTGTTGGGCATGATTCTGGGTGTGCTTGGTCTCGCCGCGCTCTATCTCTCCTGGCGCATACCAGCCGGCGCCGGCG
>DASQCG010000093.1:0-2574 GCA_035634825.1 Thermomicrobiales bacterium
CAAGACCACGAAGTCAGGCTTCCGATCCGTGAGCGTGTAGCCAACCTCGTGCAACGCGGTCGTCATGCCTGCTTCACCGATGACGTACGCCGACCCGTACGGAAGTTGATCGGCCAGAAATGTGGCCGTCGCCAGCGCCGACGTCCAGATCGACTCCTCGGGCACCTCTAATCCCGACAGAGCCAGGCGCGCCGCTAGATCGCGTGGAGTGAAGATCGAATTGTTGGTAAGAACAAGGAATCGCTTGCCCCGCTCGATCAAACGGGCGAGGAATTCAATTGCTCCCGGCACGGCATGCTCCTCACGGATGAGCACGCCATCCATGTCGCTGAGCCAGGACTCAGCCCGTTGCCGCATCAGGCGAGCCTATCGATGCCGTCACTCCATCCGGTCAGGTCACACACCGCCCGTCGGTTGTGACCTCGGACTTGTGGCCCCGGGTGCCTGGGTAAGTCCAAGATCACCAAGGAAGAGGATTGCCCCGGAGCCCGCCGCTCGAGACGGGATCACTTGGGTGGCCGGCCCAGCGCCGGACGGATAGGCGGGATCACCTTGTCCGGGCAACGCCGCGGGCCGGACCACATTGCCGGCACGGCGTCGACGGCGTAGGCCACGGCATAGGCCGATTGTTCGTAGTTGACCCGCCAGCCGACGAAGTCAGCCCACGCTTCGGCTGGGTCGCGCTCAATGGGGAAGTCGACCTCGCGCAGTCGGGCGACGGCGTCGAGGAATTCCTGATATGTCAGGCTGATCCCCGCGTTCGGGTCTGGCTCCTCGGGCATGGTGATTCCCATCGCCCTCGCGATCTGGTTGAAGCACAGGAAGCCACCACGCAGGCACAGGCGGGCGGGCACGACCGGCGCGACATTCGGCGATAATGCGAGCAGCAGGGCGGCGGAGTCGAGCACGGCGAGCAGCCCTGTCACCCATGACGACAACGGCCGCGGCGATCGGAACCGCACCAAGGGCAAATAGGTAGTGTGGCTTTCTGCGACGTCGGCCGCCCAGCGTTCCCATCGCTCGTATAAGTCGGGCAAGGTGTTGAGCGTTGACACGCCTGATCCCAGTGCGTAATGGGTTCGCGACAACAACTCCGGTCCCCACGACGGCACGCCGGCCCGCGCGTTCAGCAGCGCTACCTCGGTCTCCCGGCGGTTGAAGGCCGCGTACAACGTTGGCAGGTAGGCGATCTGGAGGGTCACGATCGCCAATCCGGTGGCAGCCGCAGCGAACACAATGACTCCGGGCGCGGCGCCAGGAGGTTCGGCGAAGCCCAAGGTGAACAGCGAGGATCCGGCCGAGGTGAACGCCAAGGTGATACCGCCGTGGACGAACGGCCACAGCAGCAACCAATAACCAACGAAGGAAATCCCTAACCACGCGGCGAGCTGAGCGAGCAGGATCGCTGGCGCCTGCGCGGCGAGAAGTCGGTCCCGCCGGGGGTATTCGGCGATCCGGCGCCCCGCCACCCGGAATATCGTCGTGACGATCCGGTCCACCCATCGGGTCAATCGGCTGCTCACTGCACGCGGCACGATCAGTGTTTCCACGACGCTGATCCCGGCAACAAGGACGAGAACAGCGCCGACTACCGCCGCCGCGGAGCGGGCGGCGACCGGCACTTCCATCGGGGCCCCCTGACGCGAGTTGACCTGCCGAACCACACTAGGCACCAACCAGTCGATCCGACGACCGGGTCAACCCCTGCGATGAACGAGCGCCTATCGCGGCGAAGGTCGGCGATCAGGTCGTTGTTACTTGGCTCTTATTGCTTTATGTCATAGGGACGGGTCGTCGCGGGTAGAGCTCACCTGGCCCGGTCGGCGTTGCGCTTGGTTCACCATCTGCTCGGCGCGAATGACGTGCATGACAGCGTTGATCAAGGCGAGATGGGTGAACGCCTGCGGGAAGTTGCCGAGGTGGCGGCCGCTGAGTGGGTCGATCTCCTCCGCATAAAGCTCGAGCGGGCTTGCGTACGCAAGCAGCCGTTCACATAGCTTCTTGGCCGCCTCGACTTCACCGATCTCAACCAGGGCGGAGACCAGCCAGAACGAGCAGATCGTGAACGTGCCTTCTTCGCCGGACAATCCGTCGTCTGTCTCGTCCACCCGATAGCGCAGAACGAGGCCATCGACGGTCAATTCATCGGCGACCGCCAGCACGGTCGCACGCACGCGTGGGTCTTCCGGTGGAAGGAAGCGCATCATCGGCAGCAGCAGCAGCGATGCATCGAGGGCAGTCGCGCCATAGCGCTGTACGAAGACTCCGCGCTCGTCTACGCCCTTGGTGCAGATATCCTGGTGAATCTGATCCGCGAGCGCCTGCCATTTCTCGGCGTACTCGAATTCTTCATGCATGCGGGCGAGCCGGGCGCCTCTGTCCATCGCAACCCAGCACATGAGCTTGCTGGATACGAAGTGCTGAGGTTCCCCACGCACCTCCCAGATCCCTCGGTCGGGTTCCTCCCAGTGCTCCGCGGCACAATCGACCTGGCGCTTGAGGATGGACCACAGCGACTCCGGGAGCTGATCCCGGGAACGCGCATGGAGGTATACCGAGTCCAGCACGGCGCCC
>DASQCG010000094.1:0-11314 GCA_035634825.1 Thermomicrobiales bacterium
GGCGCATCCCCGGCGACATGGGTCGAGAGCGAGAGCCGACCAGCGAGCTCCAGGAGCCGAGAGTCGAGCACATCGAGTGCGGAGGTGTGGAGGATTCGCAGTGCCTCATTGGTTAGCTCCGGCGTCACGTTCGGATTGCCGTCCCGGTCGCCGCCTACCCACGTCCCGAAATTCAGGAAGGACGGGACCGTGATTCCGGCGCCGGGATATGCCTCGTCGATCGCTTCTTCCAGATCGCGATAAATAAGCGGTATCGTCTGCACGATCGTGGAGCGAAAGTGGATGAGCCCCGCGTGCAGCTCGTCCAGCACGGTCGGCTGAACTGCGCGGACCTCGTTGCTGCCCCAGAGCTCTGCGATAGTCGAGCCAAGCCGCGTGCGGGCTCGGGCGAGCTCGGCCGGAAGCGCCCCGCGTTCGTCGAAGTCACGCAGCACCCGGAAGATCCGCGCCTGCTTGTCGATCGTGGTCCGGCGGCGCGCCTCGGTCGGGTGAGCCGTCAGCACGAGCTTGACCTGCGCCTGACTGAGCATCTCCTGAAGTTGATCGGCGGTGACACCGCGATCACGCAGGATAAGCACTGCCTCCCGGATCGAGCCTCGTCGCGGTTTGGGTGCGTTCTCCCGCTCCCGCCGCTTGAGCCGCCGGATCCGCTCGTTGTCTTCACTCAGGTTGACGAGCTGAAAGTAGTTCGTGAAGGCCCGGATCAACATTTCCGCGTCATCGACCGACACGCCATGAATCACCGCCGTCAGCCGCCTGGCCGCATCATCGTTCCCGGACCGGAACTCCTTGCCGAGCGCTCGCACGTGCTCCTCGAGCGCAAAGTCGTCCTGCCCCGCCTGCGACTGAATCACGTCGCCGAGCAGGTCGCCAAGGAGGTAGATGTCGTCCGACAGTGTCCGCGCTGAGTCGCCCATGCTGATCCTTCTGTTGCGATCAACCTAACCGCTGGCGAACGAGGGCGCCAATGTGCGATGCGCCCAACATGCTAGATTGCCGAACGAGTGGCAAAGGAGCAGGCAGAACATGGCGCAGTTTCGGATCGCAGTCATCCCCGGCGATGGCATTGGCAATGAGGTCGTGCCCGAAGGTATCAAGGTTCTCGAGCGCATCGCCGAGACGTCCGGCGGTCAGATCAGTTTCGTGTTCGAGTCGTTCCCCTGGGGCAGCGCCTACTACCACCAACACGGCCGGATGATGGCGGAGAATGCGCTTTCGGTCCTTCAGCGATTCGACGCAATCTACTTTGGCGCGGTCGGCTGGCCCGACGTGCCAGATCACGTCAGCCTCTGGGGTCTGCGCCTCGCGATCTGCCAGGGATTCGACCAATATGTCTGCTTGCGACCGGTCCGGCTCCTACCCGGGATCGCCAGCCCGCTGCGAGATGGTACTCCCGAGCACATCGACTTCGTCGTCGTCCGCGAGAACACGGAGGGTGAATATGCCGGAGTTGGCGGTCGACGTGGCTCCGGGGATTCAGAGATTGCCCTGCAGACAGCCGTCTTCACGGCGCACGGCTGCGAGCGGATTATCCGCTACGCATTCGACCTTGCGATGACTCGCCAGAAACGAAAGGTCACGAGCGTGACCAAGAGCAATGCCCAGCAGTACGGCATGACGCTCTGGGACGAGGTCTTCCGGCGGGTCGCGGCCGAATATCCACAAGTAACCACCGAGCAATGGCTCGTCGATGCCATGGCCGCCCGGTTCGTGCTCAAGCCTGAGACGCTCGATGTCGTGGTCGGCTCGAACCTCTTCGGCGATATCCTGTCCGATCTTGGCAGCGCGCTCGCGGGCAGTCTCGGCGTCGCGGCGAGCGCCAATATCGATCCGGAGCGCCGCATGCCGAGCATGTTCGAGCCGGTGCATGGGTCAGCACCGGACATTGCCGGCCAGGGCATCGCAAACCCGATCGGCCAGATCTGGAGCGCCGCCCTGATGCTCGATCACCTCGGTTTATCAGACGAAGCTCGGCGGATCGTCACGGCCATCGAATACACGACCGCGAACGGCATCACGACGCCCGACCTCGGCGGCAATTGCACCACCGCCGAAGCCGGCACCGCAATCGTCAACGCGCTCGGCTAACTCGTGAAGCCGCGGACGATGTCCACGTCGGCCTTGGCGCCGAGGTAGATGAGGTTGGAGTCGGTGTTGGTGGCGAAGAAGCGGCCGCCGGCGTCGTACCAGCGCTGGAAGCGCCTGGCGTCACGCTCGACCATCCCGCAAACCTTGCCCGCCGCCGTGACGCGCTCCATCACGTGCGTAACCGTCTCGACGAATTTGGGATTGTCGAACTGGCCGGGCATGCCGAGTGAGATCGAGAGGTCCTGCGGCCCGACGCAGATGACATCTAGCCCATCGACTGAGGCGAGATCGTCGATCCGCTCGACCGCCTCGACCGTCTCGACCTGAACAACGACAACGGTCGCGTCGTTGACCTCGGTGACACCTTCGGCCGGCGTACGGCGCTCGTAGCCATACCTACCCTCTCCACCGGCGCCGCGCCGTCCCATCGGCGGGTAGTAGGCGTACTGAACCGCTGCCTCGACCTGCTCCCGGGTATCGACCCGGGGCACGATCACGCCGATCGCGCCGGCGTCGAGCGCCCGGGCGACGAGCGGGTACGACAAATCGGTCGCCCGCACCAGCGGCGTTATTCCGACTGCCCGGGAGTACTGGACAAGCGTCTGGATCGTCTCCCAGCCGAACATCGCGTGCTCCATGTCCAGCCACACGAAATCGTGCCCAGCGTTGGCCAATGCCTTGATCAGCCCGACCGTCCGGATCTCACTGACGATCGGCCCGCTGACCGCTACACCGCTCTGCAACTTCTCCTTGAACCCTGCCACGCTATTCCCCCGACATCCGTTCAATAACCGTAATCAACGCCGAATGATCCAGTTGGCCGCCGCCGGTCGCCGACAGCGCATCGTAAAGCTGGCTGACCAGTGCCGTGATCGGCAGGGCCGACTGCCGCTCCCGGCCGGTCGCGAGCGCGATCGCCAGGTCCTTGCGGTGAAGATCAACCCGGAATCCAGGCTGGAAATCGCCCTTGATCATGGTCGCCCCCCGCATCTCGAGGACCCGGCTGTTGGCCAGCCCACCGCCGAGCACCTGCGCGACCTTTTCGGGATCGACGCCGGACCGTTCGGCCATTACCAGCGCCTCGCTGACGGCCGCGTAGTTGACCGCGACCATGACCTGGTTGCAGGCCTTGGCGATCTGGCCGGCGCCTGGTCCACCGATGTGGACGATCGTCTTGCCCAACGCCTCGAAGAGCGGCATCGCCCGTTTCAGATCCGTCTCATTGCCGCCGACCATAATGCTGAGCGTCCCGGCGATGGCGCCCTTGTCACCGCCGCTGACCGGGGCATCCAGGGCCGATCCGCCAGCAGTTGCAACTGCTGTGCTGACCTCGATCGCAGTCGACGGGGCGATCGTGCTCATGTCGATCAGCAGGAAGCCCTCGCGCACTCCGTTGAGCACTCCGTTCTCGCCAAAGACGACGTCGCGCACATCGGGTGAATCGGGCAGCATCAGGATAACGGTATCGGCCGCCCGGGCGACCTCTTCCGGCGAGCCCGCCGGCGTGACGGCATCCGATTTGGCCGTCAACTCATCGATCGCACTCTGGCTGCGGTTATAGACGACGACCTGATAGCCAGCCTTAACCAGGTTGCGGACCATAGGCTTGCCCATGATCCCGGTTCCGATGAACCCAATTCTGTTCGCTTTTCCGTCTGTCATTGCGCGTACTCCTTCATCCAGCCCAGCGAGTCCTCGGTCCGCTCAGTGCTGGGCGTGTACTCGAGACCGATCCGGGTGTCATATCCGGCATCGTCAATGGCCATGAAGATGAACGGCCAGTTGAGCTCGCCGGTGCCAGGCTCATTCCGCCCTGGGTTATCGGCGACTTGAATGTGCCCGATTGCCGCGATGTTGTTGCGAATCGTGGCGACGATCTCGCCCTCGGTGCGCTGGGCATGATAGACGTCGTACTCGACCTTCAGGTTCGGGTGATCCGCCGCGGCGACGATCGCGAAGCCGTCACTCGGCCGGGGCAGAAAGAAGTTCGGCGCATCATTGGGGTTGAGTGGCTCGGTGACCAGCAGGACGCCTTCGGCCCCGGCCCGGTCGGCTGCCATGCGCAGGTTCGTGATGAGTGTCGCGCGCTGCTTGCCGTCCGGGACGTCGACAAGCCGCTTGCCGGCCATGCAGTTCATCTTGGCCGGTTTCAGGATTCGCGCGTATTCCATCGCCGTGTCCAGCGACGCGCGAAAGTCGTCCAGCCGGGCCGGATCGTTGGCCATGCCACGATCGCCGGCCGCGAAATCGCCGGCAGGCATGTTGAACAGCACCAGCTCGAGCTGGTGGCGATCCAGCTCGGCCCGAATTGCGTCTGCCGGGAAGTCATACGGGAACTGGAACTCGACTGCATCGAATCCCGCCGCCCGAGCACGCCCGAATCGTTCCAGGAAGGGCGCCTCCGCGAACAGCATCGACAGGTTGGCGCAAAATCGAACCATCATTCCCCCTCTTTTGGACCAGCCCCAATAGGGCTCTCCCCTGATACAATCGGCCAGCTATCGACACATATTCTCACCGGAGTCGCACATCGCATGTCTGCATCACACATCCTGACCGCCGAGGAGCTCGCGGATCGCCGCTATCCCTCGGATATCGCAATCTCGGGCGACGGCCGGTCCGTCGCCTTCGTCGTCCAGCCGATGGGCAAGCGCGAAGAACACGATCTCACCGAGATCTGGCTCGCGCGCGATGGCGGACCTGCTCGCCAGTTCACCTCGGGACTTGCCGGCGATGCCTCCCCGGTATTCTCACCCGATTCGGCGAAACTCGCTTTCCTCTCCGATCGGCATGAGCGCGACAAGCAACGTGTTTATGTCATGCCTCTTGACGGAGGAGAGGCAATGCGGGTCTCGACCGTCGACGGAAAGCTCACGGCCCTGACCTGGTCGCCCGATGGACTGCACCTCGGCGTACTCGTCACCGATCCGGAGACGGATACCGAGAAGAAGCGAAAAGAAGAGCGGAACGACCCGATCCTCGAGAACCAAAACCTCAAGTACACGCGGCTCTGGGCGATTAATGCGGAGACGGGCGCCGCGCGTCAGCTCACGTTCGGCGAGCGACACGTGCTGGATTACGGCTGGTCGCGGGACGGGCAGACACTTGCCGTCGCGACATCGGTTCGAACTGACGTCGAGGCTGAGTTCCAGGACGTCGACGTCTCGCTCGTCTCCGTGGCAGGTGGTCGCCTTCGCCATCTTGCGACTATCCAGGGCGTGCCCGGCAATCTGATCTTTGTCGATCACCCGGACGGCGAGCAGATCGCCATGCGGCACAACGGCTTCACCGCCGATCCAGTCGACTCGATCTGGTTGATGTCGACGACCACCGGCGAGCGGCGGGAGCTGCTGACCGATGATCACGGCAATGTCGATGCCATCGCACCGATCCCTGGTAATCCGGGCCAGATCGGGATGCGGATGGTGGACGGTGTCCATGCCAACGTTTGGGTCGTGGATATCGCAACCGGTGAACGCACCAAGGCACTCGGGTCCGCCTGGCAGGATCGTGGCACCGTCCATAACGGACCTGCCTTCTCGGCCGATGGGTCGAAGGTCGCGTTCGTCTGGTCGGACTCCGTCACGCCGGAAGAGGCATTCGTCGCTCAAGCTGGCAAGGAGCCGGTCAAGCTGACCTGCTTCGGCGAGACATTCAGGGACAGGCTCAATCGCAGCGAGCTGGTCGAATGGCAGTCGGACGAGTGGACGATTCAGGGCCACCTCGTCTATCCGCACGGCTACGAGGAAGGCAAGCGTTATCCGCTGCTGATCGAGGCCCACGGCGGTCCGTCGTGGCAGTGGGAGGATCACTGCTTCCTCGACTGGCACGACTGGGCGCAGTTCATGGCATCCCGCGGGTTTGCAGTACTAGCGCCGAACCCGCGCGGCTCGACAGGTCGGGGAGCGGCCTTCCAGAAGGCACTCCAGAACGATGTCGGTGGCGGCGAAGTGCGGGATCTGATCAATGGCGCGCAGGCAATGGTCGAGCGCGGCATCGCCGATCCGGATCGGCTCGGAATCGGCGGCTGGAGCTGGGGCGGTTACCTGACCGCGACCACCATCACGCGGACAAACCTCTTCAAGGCCGCGATGATGGGCGCCGGGCTTTCGAATCTTTTCTCGGACCATGGCACCGACGACATCCCGTCGGCCAACCTGCTCTACTTCCCGGGCGAGCCGTACCACCACGCCGATATGTACTGGGAAGGATCAGCGCTGCGCTGCGTGGCCAACTGCACGACTCCGACCCTGATCATCCACGGTGACGCGGACGAGCGAGTCCACCCGCTCCAGGGCAAGGAGATGTACACGGCGCTGTCCCGGCTCGGAATCGATACCGAGTTCGTCCGATATCCACGGCAGGGCCACACGATCAAGGAGCGCAACTACCAGATCGATCTGCTCAACCGTCTCTCCGCCTGGTACGAGAAATACCTGATGGCGTGAGCAGGCGCCGAATTACTGGACGTCGAGAAGGCGCTCGATGGTAAGGGCATAGATCTTTGCCTGGGCGACCAGGTCGTCGATGTAGACGGCCTCGTTTGCGCCATGGGCGTTCTCGCCACCCGGCCCCATTCCGACGGTGTCGATCCCGGCCAGGCGGTAATAGCGCCCGTCGGTGGCGCCGGCCCACTGCACGAAAAACTCCGGTTCCTCGCCGCGCACGTCGCGGGTGGCGTCCCAGACCGCTTCAACCAGCGGCGAATCGGGCTCGGTGATATTGGCCGGGATGAAATCGCCGTCCGGGTCGACCGTCAGCGAGAATCGGAATTCGCCGCGCTCGGGGACTGCGACGTTCGTCAGCGTCTCGGTGATCTCATCCACGACCGACTCCCGCGTCTCCCCTGGAATCAGGCGGCGATCGATCGAAAATTCGCACTCGCCCGGCACGACGTTGTGGGCCACGCCGCCCGAAATCTGGTTGATGCTGATCACCGGCTTGCCGACTGAGGGGTGATGCCGGTCGATGTCCTTTTCGAGCGCCAGGATCGCCTTGGCCGCCAGTGCGATCGCATTGACGCCGGTCGTTCGCGCCGCCGCGGTGTGCGACGCGCGACCGAAAACCTTCACCCGCATCTGCAGGATGCCGCGCTCGGCATTGCGGACCTTGAGGTCACTCTTCTCGCCGATCAGGCACCACATGGGCTTCGGCAGGACCCCATCGGCGATCGGGTCCATGACTGCGACCGTGCCGAAGTGCCCGCTGAGCTCTTCGTCGCTGACGATGTGAGCCTGCAGGCAACCGCGCATTTGCCGGTTCCGAAATTGCTCCATCATCGCCAGCATCACGCCTACCGACGCCTTCATGTCCGATGAGCCGCGGCCGTAGAGCCGAACACCGTCCTCGGATACCGCTGGGTCGAACGGATCAGTCCGCCAGGCGTCGGCATCGGAGACGGGCACGGTATCGAGGTGGCCGTTCATGGCCAGGGTCGGGCCGGTAGCCGGGTCGCCGATGCTGATGATCAGGTTGGGTCGTCGCTCTTCTCGCGCGATGACTGTCACGGCTAGCCCGCGCTCCCGGCACCAGTTCGCGACCCACTCCATGATCGCGGCCTCGTCGCCGGAGACACTGGGGATGGCAATCAACGACCGGGCAATCGGAAGCACGGTGTCCCGATCGATTCGGTCCACTATCGACGGCATGGATTCTCCTCGAGAGGGGCTAGAGGCGCTCGAAGCGGTTGACGTTCATCACGAAGACGATCGCGCCGCCGACCTCGACTTCGATATTTTCGGGGAGATAGAGCAAGCCCGGCTCGAGCGCCGGGGAATACGGCACGGCTACCTGGGTCCGGCGCCGGCAGGTCCGTTCGAGGATGCGCATGATCGAGTCGACGTACTGGTCCTCGACGCCGATCAGCAGACTGGTATTGCCGGTGCGCAGGAATGAACCCGTCGAGCTGACCTTGGTGAACCGGTGACCAGCACCGATCAATTCTTCGGTAAGCGCATCGACATCCTCGTCCTGCACAATGGCAACGACAAGCTTCATTCCCCGTTCCTCCGATCTCCGCCATCCACCCCTGGCCATCGTGTGTCCACGCAGGATCGGCTGAGTCTATCAGATGGCTGGGGTGACGCTCGCGCTACAACCGGCGGCGGTTTTCCTTGCCGAGCCGGATCAGGCCCCGCTCCAGCAGCGCCGCGGAGGTCGCGAGCACCTGGCTGATCGGCATGTTGGCCTGCTCGGCCACGGCTCGCAATGGGCGATCGCCATTGACTCCATTCAACACGGACCATTCGGCAGGCGCCACCTCAAAGGTCTCGTCCACCTCATAGGGCTGCCGGAGCACCAGGTCGACGATCGCGTCGGAGCTCAGTTCCAGATCTCCGGATCCGGGGCGGGCCTGGATCTCGTCAACCTGCTTGTTCTGGTCATCCAGGCGCTGGGCAATGGTCGAGGCGGTCTCCTCGAGCTGGGCGGAGTAGTGCTCGAGGTCGCCGGTCTGATTGACGTCGACGGCTTCAATCACCGCCACCGCGCGACCATCGGCCAGCACCGGCACGCCGAGATAGGAACGCAACCCGAGATCGGGAAGGGACGGGCCAGTCTCCGGCCGCTGATCCCGCGAGTCGTAGAGGACGGGCCGGCGCTGCTCGAACGAGACGCGCGACCAGCCCAGGGTCTCGGGACAGGCCAGACCGTAGTAAAACGCGCCGTCGTCGAGCACAGTCGCCACGTGCCAGCGACGGCCACGCGTCACCGGCCGGAAGAACGACACTCGCCGCGCACCGGTCGAGTTCTGCGCATGCTGGATGACCATGGTCACCTGCCGGTCCGTGTCCGGGACGACGGTCGTGCCGCCGAGCTCAGCGGTGATGTGCGCCTGCGCACGCCGCTGGAGTTGGGTGGTGTAACGCTTTCGCTCGTCGCGCATCGGCTCTTCGGAATACGCGAACGGCTCCTCGTGCCCGTTGAGCATCGGCGGGGCGGAGTCAATTGGCGGCATGCGCAGTGATCACTTTCGTCGCTTGCCGGAACGCGCGTTACTCATCCGATCGCGAGGAGCGTCACCGTGCTCACCACGCCGGGGGTCTTTTGAATCGTGCCAATCACGATCTCGCCGATCTTCCTGGGATCCGTTGCGTCAATCACCGCCACCAGGTCGTAGATTCCGGCCAGTTGATCGACCTGCCCGATACCTGCGTCCTGCAGCGTTTTCTGAATTTCGGATCCCTTGCCCGCCTCGATCGTGATCAGCACATACGCGCGCACCGTTTCACATCCCTGGCCATGGACCAGCCCCTCACGGGGTTACTCCCTGGCTCGCTCCCATAATGTCTTCATTCCGACACCGCGCACCATATCGCAAAGGTACTGTCGTTCCAATTTCAGAAGGAAGCGATAACTGTCCTGCGCCTCGGCAACCAACGCTTCCCCACCGACGGTTTCGCACCGTTCGGTCAGGATCGAGAACATGCCGATATCGCGAAACTCGCGGACTCCCGGAGTCCAGAATGCGAGCGTCAGTTGTTCGGGCAGGGGCAGATGTGGGCGAAGCCGCCCGAAGGAGAGGAAACGGTCGTGGGCCGACGCCACGATCTCATCGGTCATGACGCGCGGGCCTACTGTCTCGGTGTGCCGGTAGTCGATGATCAGCGACTGGGAAACCCTGGTAAACAGGATGCTCATGACCTCGGCGGTGCCAAGCAGCTCGCGGAGCCGTGCCTCGAAATCCTCAGCCTCGTCGAGATCATGCGGATCATCCATGGCCTACATCACCGGCGTTCCAACAATGCTCGTGGCCGCTCCGATCGCTTCGATCAGCTCGGCATGGATCAGCCCATTGCTTGCTGCCAACTCTTGTCCAAAGACATCGTACGGGCTCCCGTCAATTGCGGTAACTACGCCGCCTGCGGCCTCCACGATGATCGCGCCGGCGCCCACATCCCAGGCATTGATCGGTCGCTCATAGAACCCGTCGGTCCGCCCGGCAGCGACCCATGCCACCCCCAGCGCGGCCGAGCCTTCCCGCCGGATTCCCTGGCATTTGCCCTGCAGGTGGTTCCAGATTGCATGCTGCTCTACCTGCTGGTCACGGTCATACGCAAATCCCGTACCAACCAGGGAGCGCACCATCACGTCGATAGTGGAGACCCGAATCGGGCGGCCGTTGAGGGTCGCTCGTCCACCCTTCCGCGCTGTGAACAGTTCGTCCCGAGAGGGGTCATAGACGACGCCAATCTCGCCGACTCCCTGATGCACGACTGCGATCGAGACCGCGAAGTGCGGATAGCCGTGGGCGAAGTTGGTAGTCCCGTCAATCGGATCGACAATCCAGACCCAATCGGCCGATGCTATCGGCACCCCGGTGCTGGTGCCTTCCTCGCCGAGCATCGCGTGTGAAGGATGGGCATCGGCGATGCCCTGGCCGATCAATGCCTCAGCCGCCCGGTCAACCTCGGTAACCAGGTCAATCGCGCCCTTATACGAGATCTCGATCTGCCGGCCGACACGGTCACGCAGCAACCGCCCGGCGTCGTATGCCAGGCGGATCGCGGTCTCGAAAACGGCCTCGGTCTCGTCTTGCATGCTCAACGGTTATCCCTTCCTGGTCAGTGATTCGCGGGCGAAAACATCGAGGTCGAATCCGGCAATATCGCCGCGCTGGATCGCCCAGTGCGCGGCCGCGCCGATCATAGCCGCATTATCCGTGCAATACGTTAGTCGCGGGCTGATCAGGCGCGGAGAGTGGTCGTGCTCCGCCACGGCGGTTTCCATCGCGGCGCGCAATCTGGCATTTGCGGCCACACCGCCCGCCAGGATGACGGTCCGCGCGTTACAGGCGCGTGCGGCGGCCATGGTCTTCCCGACCAGCACATCCACGATCGCCTCCTGGAAGCCGGCCGCCAGGTCCGCCACCGGCATGTCGAAGCGAAATGTCGGCGGCACATGAGCTGCGAACGGCCCCATGACCGGTTCCGGGCTATCCACGGGCTCGACCCGGTACGACTCGACCAAGCGCAGCAATGCAGTCTTCAGACCCGAGAAGCTGAAATCGAATGAGTCGTTCAGCCAGGCACGCGGAAACGGAATCGCGATCGGATTGCCGGTCTCGGCAGCGTGCTGGACGGCGGGTCCGCCGGGATACCCGAGGCCCAGCAAGCGCGCACCCTTATCGAATGCCTCACCCGCGGCATCGTCGAGGGTCGTGCCGAGCAGCTCGTATTCGCCCGGCGCGCTCATTCGGATCAGATCGGTATGGCCGCCGGAGACGATC
>DASQCG010000095.1:0-13494 GCA_035634825.1 Thermomicrobiales bacterium
CTGGACGTACCAGTCGAGCGTCGCCGTCTTGCGATCCATCTTGAGGATTGAATCCGTGTAGAGGTTGTCGCCCGGCCGGCTGCTCGCCCATGGCCACCCCTCCTCCCCGGGGTACGGGGCTGGGTTGGCGATGCCGATGTAGAGCTTGCCGTCGTCGTCAACAGAGGGCGGATGCCAGAATCCGCCGCCGGAATTTGCCGTCGGGTTGCCCCAGAGGTTGTCAGTCGTGGTGTCGAAGTACCACAGGACGGCACCGCTTGCGGCATCGAGCGAATGGATCACGCCGCGCTGGCCACCGATGTAGAAGCCATCGGAAGAGCCCGGGATCGTGCTGATAATCACCATGTTGTCGTAGACCAGCGGTGGCGTCGTGATGCCTTCCTTCTTGGGTCCGAGGATGTTGGTTCGCCAAACCTCCTCGCCCGTATCGGCCTTGAGCGCAAGCACATCACCCGCGCCGCCGAGGGACGTGAAGAGAAGCCCATAGGCGGCCGTCACGCCGTTCGGGCCACCCGACGGAACGACATCGTTGTACATGTTGGCCCAAATCTGCTCGCCGGTTTCCAGGTTGATCGCATAGACGTTCGCGCTTGCGTCCTGGATGTAGAGCGTAGTGCCGACGATGGTCGGATTGGCAGTTAAGGCGCCGAATGCCGCCGATGACTGCACCGGAAACGCCCACGCATCGCCAAGCTGGCCGATCGAGCTGGAGTTGATGGAGCTTCCCTTGACATCGCGTGTGCCGTGCAGGTCGTAGTTTTCGTACGCCCAGTTGGTCTCGGTAGCGAACTCGGGCGGAATCACGTCGCCGAGCGGCGTGGGCGTAGCCGGACCCGGGTTCGGGCCGCCCTGCGCCAGAACACGTGACCCGCTGGTAGTTGTTCCCAGGTAGAGGCCGCCGGCGGCGACGGCCAGGCCGGTGGCACTTGCCGAAGCGATCAATCGCCGGCGAGACAGCATCTTGTCGTCCATGTTTTCTCCCTCGCGCACAAGCACAGGCTGGCCACGCCAATGCGCGCTCCATAACTCTTATTCACCATCGCCTGAGCAATTGGGGAATTGGCCCGCCAACCAGGCACCGCTCGTAAGAGTACGGACGAAACAGGCGGCGGTGTCGGCCAAAGCGACAGAATCTACGTGCCCACGCTACAAAGCTGGTCTGTGTCAGGCGGTCGGCGTTGGCACGGATTGGGGGTCGAGATCGGTCAGGCCATCGACGATCAACCAGCGATCGTTCTCGTGTCTGAGCACGAAGAGGTCGACCTGCGTCTCGTCCGGATCGCGGTCAGGCCCGCCTTTCGTGCGGAAGACGACGGTCACGGCGCCATCCGACTGCTGGCGAACCAAAAGGATCGCATCGAGGGTTGTCATGTCCTCCGGAGCGACGGCCACCGGCGTCGCGATCGACTTCGCCAGCTCGATTGCCACCTCCGCCTCCATGGCCCCTTCCGGGTCGATGATGCGGCGCAGGTATTCGTCGTCGAACAGGGAGAACGAGCGCAGCAGATCGCCCTGGTTGACACAGATGATCAACGACTCCACGACCCGCTGGGCATCCACCCTGACCTGCGGATCGGTGACCTCGACTCCATCCGGTATGCCGGCGACGGGCGTCGGCGTGACATCCGGCTTGGGCACGGCGAGGAGATCGGCAATGAATGTGATCGGGCGCGGTTCCATATCGCAGGCTGCCGGCGTTGGCGTGGCCTCCTGTGCCGAGACGGACCACGTCGACATCACCGGCCCGGCCAGTGCCACAACAATGAACGCGATCGCGACCGCGCTCGTAGTCCATTTCCTGTATCGGGGTCGGGGCACGCTGGCAATCTCCATCTCGGCTCGCATACTTCTACCAACAGATTGGCAGTCTCGCACGAAACGGAGATCACGTGCCCTCATCTGACTTCGGCAATCCGATGACGGTTTCCGTCGATGTCCGGCTCGATCTGGCCCTGCGGAGCAGCGTCGACGCTTGGGAAGCGGCGGTCGCCGACCGCGGACCGGCGGCAACCGCGAAATGGATCATGCAGCGCAGCGCGGCTGCCGACCTCGAGCGGGAGATGGTCGTCGAGGCGATCGAAAACCTGATCGTCGCAGAGGATCCGGCCGATCGTGCCCTGGCCCGGGCCGAGGTCGCAGAAATGGTTCAGGGCGAAGACGCGGAGCTGGCCGATGCGCTCTGGTTCGCCATCCGCGATTTTGCGCTAGATGAGGGCGACGGGGACTTGCTGACCGAGGCAACGACACATATCTCCGAAATCGCATTCGACCTTGACGAGCCGACCAGCGCCGCCGAGGCGTGGCTCGACTTCCTGAACTGGCGCCGCGAACCCGAATCCGCCTCCGATCCCGAAGCGGTTCTCACCGCATTCGACGAGATCATCCGGGCGGCGGAGATGGACGGCGAGCCAACGATTGCCGCCAGATACGGCTACCTCCAGGTCCAGTTCCAGAAGTTGGTCGAGGCCGACGATCCGCGGGCAACGGTCGGCAACTGGCTGGCCGCCGACCAGCCGCTCGAGTCGTGGTCGTAGTCTGGGTTCAGGCGCGATCCCCTGTCATTCCGGCACTTTTGGTAACCTAGGCGACGTTAGCGATCGTTCGCCGGGCAGCGGTTGCCCGGCGATTGAGAAGTCTCCGAAGAAAGAAAGGAACGACCTGCATGGCCTTCCAGCTACCGCCTCTTCCCTACCCCAACGACGCCCTCGAGCCGAATATCGACGCGAAGACGATGGAGATTCACCACGACAAGCACCACGCGGCGTACGTGAACAATCTCAACGCCGCGATCGAGGGCAATGCCGACCTCGGCACCATGAGCGCCGAGGACCTGATCAAGAACCTCAGCAAGGTGCCCGAGGACAAGCGCACCGCTGTCCGCAATAACGGCGGCGGTCACGTCAACCACACCATGTTCTGGGAGATCATGGGTCCGAATGGCGGCGGTCAGCCGAGTGGCGCGCTGTCCGCGGCGATCGACCGGGACCTGGGCGGCTTCGATGCCATGAAAGAGGCCGTCAATAAGGCGGGCGCAGGCCGCTTCGGCTCGGGTTGGGCGTGGGTCGTCGTCAAGGATGGCCGCCTCGCCGTCATGAGCACCCCGAACCAGGACAACCCGATGATGGACGGCTCAGGCACGCCGATCCTGGGCGTCGATGTCTGGGAGCACGCCTACTACCTGAAATACCAGAATCGCCGACCGGATTACCTCAGCGCCTGGTGGAACACGGTTAACTGGGATGCCGTCGCCAAGCGCTACACCGACGCCGGCGGCAAGTAATCCGCAAAACGTCGAAATCAACACCCGGCCGGTATTGCCGGCCGGGTGTTCTCATGCCCCGGGCCGCTCCAGGCGAATCCCTGACTGGGCGATGATCGGCTGCAGGTATGAGATCATCGCCGCCAGTCGCCTCGCACAATCGTCACAGACGGCGTCGTCGATGGCGGCCAGCGGCCGCAGCTCGTAGAGCCGCGCCCAGGATTGGGTCCAGCGCTCCAGCTCGATCTCCGGCCCGAGATGATCCTTGATCTCAAGGATGCGCCTGTCGAGCAGGGCGAGGAATGCGAGGGTGCTGGCCGGTCCGTCCTCGAAATGCAGACCGAGCTCGATCTTGTTGATCTGTTGATCGAGCACGACTTCATAATGGACCCGGTAGTGATCGAACCAGATCTTCATCAGGTTGAACTCGCCGCGATGGCGAAAGTCGCGCAGCTCGGCCGGCAGCAGCGTCATCAGCCGGCGAGCGATACCGGCGTAAAAATCCTTGCGCGTGGCAACCGGAATCGTCATCCGGGCCACCGGGGATCCATTGCGGGGCGAGTCTTGCTGGTCCAGGTCGTCTGCGTCGTTCATACAGCGTAATCATCGCCCAATCCTGACAGCTGGAACAGGCTGCGGACGGCCTCGATGCCGGACTCCGCCAATTTCGTTTACCATTTCCATTCGAATTCATGCCCGGCGGAGGCGCCGGGCTGGCAACGACCCTGGCTCGTGCCGGATGGTCGTTTGCTTCGTGTGCGGTCAGGGCAACTCGGTAGCACAGTGTGCCGCCGAACACCCCATGGAGAGTGGAGCGAGATGGAGAGCACGCCGCCGACCGGAATCCCGGCGGAGGAATCACCGCCTGTGCCCGAACAGGCTGTCGCGGTCGAGGAACCCGTTGTCGAGGCAGCGCCCGCTCCTCCCCAGCAGTTGAGCGGCCCGCCCGTCACGATCGGCGTTCCCCGTGAGGTCGTTCCGGGCGAGCGACGGGTCGCGCTCGTGCCCGACACGGTCAAGCGCCTGGTCGCCCAGGGCAATCGAGTCGTAGTCGAGTCGAATGCGGGCACACCGGCTCACCTGCTCGACGGCGCCTATGAAGCTGCCGGCGCGACCATCGTGTCCGATCACGCCTCCGTCTTTCAACAGGCCGACCTGATCGTCAAAGTCCAGAAGCCGACGCCGGATGAGGTCGGACTCCTTCGCCGCGGCCAAACCCTGATCGCCTTCCTGCAGCCGATGGTCAACACGGATCTCGTCCAGGAGCTGCGCGACCAGGGCGTGACCGCCTTCAGCATGGACGCGATCCCGCGCACCTCCCGCGCGCAGTACATGGACGCCCTCTCTTCGATGGCGACCGTGGCCGGTTACAAGGCCGTTCTGATGGCGGCCGACCACCTGGCCAAGTTCATGCCGCTCCTGACCACGGCCGCCGGCAATATCCCGCCGGCCAAGGTGCTGGTCATCGGCGCCGGCGTCGCGGGACTCCAGGCGATCGCGACCGCTCGCCGTCTGGGCGCGGTCGTCGAGGCATACGACACCCGCCCCGCCGTCAAGGAGCAGGTCCAGAGCCTTGGGGCCCGCTTCATCGAGATCGACACCGGTTCCTCCGACACCCAGACGGCAGCCGGGTACGCCCGCGAGGCAACCGCCGAGGAGCTGGCCGCCCAGCAGGCCGAACTGGCCCGCCGGGCCGCGAGGGCCGACGCGATCATCACCACCGCCGCCGTGCCAGGTCGTCCGGCGCCGCGGCTGATCTCAGCAGAGACGGTCGAGCAGATGGCGCCCGGATCGGTCATCGTCGACCTGGCTGCCGAGACCGGCGGCAACTGCGAGCTGACCCAACCCGGTCAGATCATCGATCACAACGGCGTCACGATCATCGGCACCCTGAATCTGCCAAGCACGCTGCCGATCCACGCGAGCCAGATGTATGCCAAGAACATCCAGAACCTGCTCGCGCTGATGATCGACAAGGACGGCGCGCTGGTCTTGAACATGGATGACGATATCGTGGCCGGCACGGTCATTACGCACAACGGCCAGGTGCTCCATGAGGGCACGCGGGCCCGGATGGGATAGGGGTTGAGGGATGGATAACAGCGTACTGCTCGGGATCTATGTCTTCCTGCTCGCGATCTTCCTCGGCATCGAGCTGATCGGGCGGGTTCCGGCCACGCTCCACACGCCGCTCATGTCCGGCACGAACGCCATCCACGGCATCGTGCTCCTGGGCGGAATGGTTGTGCTGGGCGAAGCCGACACGTGGTGGTTGCAGTTGATCGGCTTCCTGGCCGTGGTGCTGGGCGCCGCCAACGTCTTCGGAGCGTTCGTCGTCACCGATCGCATGCTCGAAATGTTCAAAGGCCGCAAGTCAACGCCGGGGGCTGACAAATCATGATCGACGATGGTCGACAAGCGATTATCGATATCGCCTATCTGATTGCGGCAGTTTTCTTCATCTTTGGTCTCAAGTTCCTTAGCTCGCCCAAGCAGGCTCGGCGCGGTAACCAGCTCGCGGCCGTCGGCATGGGCATCGCGATCCTCGCGACCTTTCTGAGTCGCGGCTGGGAGAGCAGCAACTACATCCTGATCATCGTCGGCATCCTGCTCGGTGGCGGCGCGGCTGCCTGGGCAGCCCGCGTCGTCAAGATGACCGCCATGCCGCAGATGACCGCCATCTACAACGGCATGGGTGGCGCGACTGCGGCGCTTGTCTCGCTCGGCGAGTTCTCGCACAAGACCAACATCGGCACCGGCGAGAAGGTCGCGATCGTGATCGGCTGCATCATCGGCTCGATCTCGTTCACCGGTTCGATGGTCGCCTTCGCCAAGCTGCAGGAGCTGTTACCCGGCAAGCCGATCCGCATCGCGAATCAGCAGATGTACAACCTCGGGGCTGCTGCCGCATTGGTCATATTGACGATCCTGACGGTTAGCCTCGACCACAACACGACCTCGAAGGGCCTGCTCTGGGTGATCTTCGCGATCTCGCTGGCGCTTGGTCTCTCGCTCGTGCTGCCGATCGGCGGCGCGGACATGCCCGTTGTGATCGCGATCCTCAACTCGCTGACCGGTTTGGCCGCGGCGGTTGCCGGACTTGCGCTCGACAACCAGGCCATGGTGATTGCCGGCGCCCTGGTCGGAGCATCGGGTTCCTATCTCACCTACCTGATGGCGAAAGCGATGAACCGCTCGGTCTTGAACGTGATCTTCGGATCATGGGGCGCAGAAGCCGCGGGTGGCGCGCCGGTTGGCACCGGCGAGCAACTCCCAATTCGCGAGACGACGGCCGACGACGTGGCCGTCCAGCTCGCCTATGCCAACAAGGTCATCATCGTCCCCGGTTACGGACTGGCGGTGGCGCAAGCCCAGCACGCGGTCCGCGAGCTCGCCGACGAGCTCCAGGAGCGCGGCGTCGACGTCAAGTACGCAATCCACCCAGTCGCGGGACGTATGCCGGGACATATGAACGTGCTCCTGGCCGAGGCCAATGTGCCGTACGAGGATCTGTACGAGATGGAGCAGATCAACGACGACTTCCCGAGCACCGACGTCGCCCTGGTCATCGGCGCGAACGATGTCACCAACCCGGCCGCGCGGGACGACAAGTCGAGCCCCATCTACGGGATGCCGATCCTCAACGTCGACGAGGCCCAAAACATCGTCGTGCTGAAGCGCTCGATGAAGTCCGGTTACGCGGGCATCGAGAACATGCTCTTCCACGATCCGAAGACGAGCATGCTCTTCGGCGATGCCAAGACCTCGCTGTCCAACCTTGTCACCGCGGTCAAGGAAGCCTGACGGTAGCCAACCGCCACCGCAGTTCAAACGGGTTCTGGAGAATATTCCAGAACCCGTTTGTGTTCTGGTTACAGTTCGCATAGTATTCCAGTTCTCGGGCACTTAGTGGTTACAATAGAGCGAGGGGGGGTCCATGGCAGAACAAGGCGGTTCGGCTCAGTACGAGACGTCGTACCAGGCAGTACTCGACGCGGTAGCGCTCGTCCCGATCGATCAGCGCACGATACCGGGGGTCTGCGGCCAGTGGTCGCTCAAGGATCTGCTTGGTCATCTCGCGTACTGGGATGGTGATCTGGCCAAAGAGCTCGAAGCGAAGCAGAACGGCAGAACACTGCCGACATCGAGCGAGCGTGATTGGCAATCGATCAACTCCGAGCAGGCCGCCATCCGGGCCGATCAGGATTGGGATGACATTCTGCGGGAGGTTCGGGCCAACCATGACCGCCTCGTCCCCCTGCTGATCGATCCCGGCGAGAACCCGAACGACGAACCGATCCACGAGCATTGGGACGAGCACCACGAACAGATCGAGGCCTGGCTCCACGCGAACGGCCACGCACAAAGCGAGACGTCGCCCGTGCGGTCCCGCGATCTCTACGAGGAGCTGCGCCGATCAGCCGTGGAAACCGCGATCGGTGTGCCGGAGCGCGTCCGGGACGAGCCTGGTGTCTGCGGGAGCTGGTCGCTGAAGGAGTTGATGGGTCATCTCGCATTCTGGGATGGCAGGGTGGCCGACCGGCTCGCAGCCCGAAAGGCGGACCGCCCATTTCAGGGCGATTCCCGGGGCTACGACGTCATCAACACCGAAGCGGCCGCGGCCCGCTCCACATGCTCATGGGATGAGATTCAGTCCGAGCTGGCGGAATCCCATACCCGTCTCATGCCGCTCCTGACCGACCCCGGCGAAGATGGCGATTACCGGATCTACATGCATTGGCGCGAGCATGGCGCCCAGATCGAAGCCTGGGCCGCCCGGCACAGCCACGTCTAGCGAACGGAGCGAGCAATGCAGACGATCGATACCCCTCCGCGCACACTCGGCGAGACAATCAAGCGCATCGAATCTGCCTGGTGCGAATGGCTTATGGCGCTCGAAGCGGTCGATCCCGCCCGCCGGACCGAACCTGGGGTCTGCGGCTACTGGTCGGTCAAGGAGATCATGACCCACATTTCGCTCTGGGAGAACGAGATCCACGAGCACATCCAGCGGTGGCGACTCGGCCTGCCGAAATCCGATCTCGATGTCGATCAAATGAACGCCGCGATCGTGGCGGAGAACCAGGGCCGGCCATACGCCCTGGTCCGGGTCGACATGCACCGCGCCCACCACGATGCGATGGCGGCAATCCGCGCCATCGAGCGCGACCTAGACGACGACATTCGGGAACGGATCGCATGCGAAACGTGGGATCACTATCCCGAGCACACCGAGCAGATACGGACCTGGTTGAACGCGGGCAATGGGGAGTCATATCCGTGACAGATCGCTGTTCAAAGGAAATCCTTGCCTGGCTCAGGCAGAACCAGACTCCGGCCATTGAGGAGCCGGTCTAATGGCCGAACGCTGGCTCGAGCTGCTTGACTCCGCCTGGGCTCGATGGCTTGAGGCATTGGACCAGGTCGACCCCACCCGTCGCGACGAGAAAGTGTTGGACGACAACTGGTCGATCAAGGACCTGATCGCCCATGCCCTCTTCTGGGATGCGGAGGTGCTGACCGACATTCAACGGTGGCAGCATGGCCGCCCGCCGATCAGCAACGACTGGCAACGCATGAACGACGAGAATCATGTGGCCCATAGGGTCCGGCCGTACGACCTCATTCGAGTCGAGATGCACCTCGTCCACCAGACCGTCCGCGACGCAATCGCGAAGCTCCCGGCGGACCTTCCCGACGAGCTGATCGAGCGAATTGCCGTCGACACATGGGACCACTACGACGAGCACACCCGGCAGATTAAGACCTGGCTGGCGAAATGATGTAGCCGTCCGGGCTATCATCGCGCGATGAAGCGGCTGCTCGTAATCATCGCGATCATCATCGTTGCAGTGGCGATCATTCGTCCGGCGACGATCCTCGATCGCTCCAGTCGCTCAGGCCCTGCGCCGACTGCCACAGCCTCGACGAACGGCGACGGCGTTCGTGGCCTGATCGTGCTGCCGGATGACGGCCCAAACTCCATCCTCGATGAGATCGACCACGCCCGCAAATCGATTGACCTTTATGTCTACCTTCTGCCCGCGGATGAAGTCCTTACGGCCCTTTCGTCCGCCCACGAGCGCGGCGTCGCTGTTCGGGTCATCCTTGAGCGCGACCCCTTCGGCGGCGGCAACTCGAATCAGGACGCCTACGATCGACTCGCCGCGGCCGGGATCGCCGTCCGCTGGTCGAGCGACCGGTTCCAGTTCAGCCACATCAAGACATTCGTGGTCGATCAACGGGTGGCGGTCGTGATGACCCTCAACCTCTCATGGTCGGCCCTGACCCGCAACCGTGAGTTCGCCGTCGTGTCGACGATCCCCGCCGACGTCCACGAGGTCTCCCGCCTGTTCGAGGCCGACTGGTCGGGTCAGCCGTATCGGCCCGAAGGCGACTTCGTGACCAGCCCGGAAAACAGCCGCGATGTCTTCCGCACGTTGATTGACAATGCCGGCGAGTCGATTGACATCTACGCCGAAGTTGTCCGCGATGCTGATATGCGCCAGCGGGTGATCGATGCGGCCGGACGCGGTGTGACCGTCCGGATCCTCGTCCCGGCGAACCCCACCGAGGACGCCCTCTCGATCTACCGGGAACTGGAGCGCGCGGGTGTGCAGGTCAGGCTGCTGGCCGATGCCTACAGCCACGCCAAGGCGATCATCATCGACGGCGCCTCGGCCTTTGTCGGCTCGCAAAACCTGACCCAGACATCGCTCGACAAGAATCGCGAGCTGGGCATCGTCCTGACTGACCGACCCAACCTTGCCCGCCTCGGCGCTGTCTTCCGCTCTGATTGGGACATTTCGCCACCGGCATGAACCCAATCGAGCGGAGCGGGCGTACTAGGTAAAGTCTGCGCCGAGCCGCCTGAACCGGCGGCGATGCGCGGATTGATTGCTGACCGCAACTGCTCGCCGGCATGCCCCGGCCCCAGGATTTGCGGCGGTGACCATCGCAGACGTCCCGCGATAAGGAGGAAATCATGCGCAACATCCTCGCAGCCTGCGCCGCGCTGGCCGTATTGATTCTCGGGCTCGGTCTTGCGACTGGCGTCCGCAGTCAAAGTGCCGCGAACGCGAGCCCGACTCCGGGCGAAGAGTACTGCGCCACGCCGCTCGCGCAAATGACGGGCACGCCGGCAATCACGGAGGTGGCCCCAACGACCGCGGCCTCACCCGGCGGAGTTGGCCCGGGCACTGTGGTCGGCCTCGTCCCCTGCGGCACACCGATCGCGATGAAAGGCACGCCGGCAGCTGGTCAGCAGGGCCAGGCGCAAACCGCTCCCACGATCGAGATGGTGGACATCGGTTACAAACCGAATCAGCTCACGATTCCGGCCAACACCGACGTCACGCTAACGTTGAAGAACACCGGACAACTTCCGCACACGTTCGACATCGACGCGCTCAATATCCACTCGGATCAGGTCCAGCCGGGCCAGACCGCGACGGTCAAGATCAACGCGGCGGCCGGCAGCTACCAGTTCTATTGCCGCGAGCCGGGCCACAAGGACGCGGGCATGGTCGGCACCCTGACGGTGCAATAACGCTGACAAGCGGCCGGCCCCATCGTCAGGTATCGAGGGCCGGCCGCGGCTCCGCTCAAGATTGACCGTCTGAGGCGGGATTGGTATAGTTCATGGTCGGTCTGGCGCATTCGTCTAGCGGCCTAGGACACCGCCCTCTCAAGGCGGAGATCAGGGGTTCGAATCCCCTATGCGCTACCAGGTACCCACTCGATCAAACGCAGTCTCATCGCCCCCGAAAGTTCGGGGGCATTTTTCATTGCTCCGCACGTTGAATCCGGACCAGGTTCGCCGACAGTACGTGCCACCGGGACGCAGACGTTTGACTCTGAATCATTGGACGCTCGTCACTGCCATGCGGCGTCTTCCCAGGTCGGCTCTTCGTCTTCGGATAGACCGAGGCGGGGCCATGCTCCCTGATATCCGTTCCAGGAGTTGTCATGCGTAGTGGTCGCCACCTGCCTTCCAACTCCGAACGCTTCTACCGTCCCGGAATCCGGCTGCAGGATGATGATCCGGCAATGCGCCTGTTCCGCGGTGGAAATATCGGTCCGGAGTTGGATCTCAACGGAGTTGGCTGCTGGCGGTAACGAGAACTCCCGGACAGCTGAAGCCGGAGCGTTTTGCCACCGTGGTTGTGTCACGTTCACCATCACTAACGTTGCTCCTTCGTGTCGAGTGGCGCGCTGTCGCGCGGCCCTTCCATGCTGCGTGAGATACCCTGCGAGCCCGGCGCTGATGGCGCCGTGATACGGCCTGGGGTCATGACCATGAGCGTAAGGGCTCACCGTGGCGGGAACATCGGCCAAGGGGCGGACCCGAGACCACGTCTCGCGACGGAGCCCGTCCGGCGGAGCGACTCCAACATCGTGCTTATGTACCTGATGCCGGCCGTCCGTTTCCCGGCTCTGCTGTGATACGTCCCGATTCGACTGCCTTCACGAGCGCGGCGTGATCGCACTCGGTTTGACCAGAACATTTGGGGGATGCAGGCCGATTTTTCTGGAGTGCCATACCCTGGATCACCCAACCTTCCTGCCTTAACCTGCGCATCTTCGTCAACTCAAGCGTCGGGCGTGGCGCATGGCCGGGCATGCCCATTGCCGCCGACAGGGGGCGATCGACGCCGACATCCAGCGAATACTCCCTTCGGCGGATGACGCTACGCCCGACCTTGGCTAGCGTAGGGCGCGACACGCGCTCGCAGAGGATCACACGCCGGTGGACCGGCACACCGCGTGGATCGACCCGAGTCGACCGATAACCCCACCGGTCGCGGGAGGGTGAGTTCATGTCAGAGGACCCAGCCTCGGTTGGTGCTTCGGACCGGGCCGCCGCATCCGAGGCCATTCCGGCGGCGGACAGCGCCAAGGTCCCGGTCGAGTCAGCGACGGAGGATCAGGCCACGTCAGCGTCTCGCATCCCGGACTGGGCGGATGAGGCGGTCGACGTGCTGCTGGTGCTCGTGCTGGCGGCGGCGGCCGTCGCTGCGGCATGGAGTGGCTATCAGGCGGCGCGCTGGAGCGGGGTTCAGGCATCGAACTACGCCCAGGCCTCCGCAAAGCGGATCGAATCGACACGCGCCAGCACGGCCGCCGACCAGCAGGCGATCATCGACGTCATGACTTTCACCAACTACGTCAACGCCTGGAGGTCCGGCGACACCGAATTGGCAGACTTCTACCGCAAGCGCTTTCGAGCGGAGTTCGTACCCGCCTTCGACGCCTGGATGGCGACGGATCCGGTGAATAACAGTAATGCGCCATCGTCCCCCTTCGCGATGCCGGAGTACGCACCGGCAAATCTGGCCCTGGCGGACCAACTGGAGTCGGAATCGGAGAAGTTGTTTGCCGCGGGAACCGAAGCGAACCAGCGGTCCGACGACTATGTCCTGAACACGGTGTTCCTGGCGTCGGTGCTCTTTTTTGCCGGCATCGCCCCGCGTGTGCGCTGGTTGCCGGCGCAACTCATCCTCGTCGGGCTGGCCCTGGCTCTGCTCGGTTACGGCCTCATCAACGTCATCCGATACCCAATTGAATGACCAGAGGGTTCAGGCGGCAGCCGACAATTCAGGCCACGGGGAGGGTTGTGGTTACCGCCGCTCCGCTTCCTGGGGCGGCCTCGACAACCAGGGTACCGCCCAGCAATTCGGCCCACTCGCGCATGGTGCCCAGCCCGCTACCAGGGGAGGTTGCCTTAGGGTCGAACCCACGTCCGGAGTCACGCACCACGACGGTGAGGCCCGCCGCGTCGCGAGTGAGGTCGACACCAACCCGGCTCACCCCGGCGTGCCGCTCAACGTTGGTCAGCGCCTCTTCCACAATCCGGTACACGGCGGTCTGGACTGTATCGGGGAAGCGAATGTCAGCGCCATCGGCATTCAGGTCAACCTGAATACCGGTTCGGTGCTCGAAGCGGCGGACAAAGCCGCGCAGCACGAGAAACACGTGGAATTGATCGAGTTCCGGTGGCCGCAGGTCGACTGCGAGCCGGGCCGCTCGCCTGGTCAGCCCGGCGATGAGGCGCTGCGCACCGGCCACGCCTGAGCCCGGCGAATCCGTCCCTGCCAACCACAGGTTCAGGCCTGCGAGGGCTTGGCCGACGCCCTCGTGTAGCTCATGTGCCAGGGCGCGCCGTTCCTCCTCCTGCGAGACCATCAGGCGGCGAAACTGGGCGCGCTCCCTCTCCACGCTTTCTGCTTCTGCCC
>DASQCG010000096.1:0-4905 GCA_035634825.1 Thermomicrobiales bacterium
GGAGAGGCCGCCGGCCGAGGCCGCGTCAACGACTTCCTTGATCACGACCACGACTTCGCGACTTTGACCTTTCTGCCCTGCGCGCAACGTCAGCTTCCAGCCGTCACGCGAGCGAACGAGCTCTTCGCCGGGCGCGCGCCATCCCATGCAATAGGAGAGCCAGGCCGCGGCCAGCAGGGCGCCGGTGATGCCAGATTTACCGGTTCCATCGCGCTTGGCGCACTCGATGATGACTTCCTCAGTTTCATAGAGACATGTCAGATGCGACGGGTTGTCGAAGAACTGCGCCACCATCTGGCGCCACGACCGGAGCCGCGTCCAGGCCATGTCGCTGATCTTGAGCTCGGTGCCGCCTGCCTTGACCAGGTGAACCAGGTAATTCAGGGCAGTGGCCGGGTTGGGGCTGGCGGACGAGTCGACCATGATCCGGTCCACCTGCTCGGACAGCTCATCCAGCACCGGATCCCGGGCGAACTCGGGCGTCGTGCACCAGACGAAATCGGGCAACTCGGGCACGAGCAGGGGAGTCGCGACGCTGGCGAGACGCTCGCCGCGTCCCCGCACGGAGATCACCTCGATCCGGGTCGGGGCGTGCGGCGGTTTGTTGGGGCGCTCCTCGACGTCGACGCCGACCTTGAGCGTCTGCGCCCACCCCACCTGCGATGTGAGGATCACGACGCGCGACGGGGTGAAATCGGGCAGGTGGGTCACGAGTTGCGCGGGGTCTGAATGATTGGTGTTGCCATCGGAGATGACCACCAGGTTGACCGTCTGGGTGCGCATCGAGGCGGCATCGGCGACCGCGCGCGCGAGCCGATTGCCGGACCGGCGTTCGGCCGCGATTTCGCCCCACATCCGATTCAGGACCCCGCGGACATCGCCCGGGTTGATCTGGTCAGCTTCCCAGTGCTCACTCCGGGTGATAGCGACCGGTTGAAGAAGGTCGGTCATGATGCGCTGCCTTACGGTCGTCGCCAGGTACGCCGGTCGTTTGCCAACAGAAGCTCGGCCTCGGCTGGTCCCCAGGTACCGGCTTCATAGGTGGGGATGGGCATTGTTGACGGCTGATCGGCCCAGACATCGAGGATCGGCTGCATCAGTGACCAGGCGGTGTCGATCTCGTCGTCCCGGGCGAAGAGTGTTGGGTCGCCGAGCATGGCATCGAGCAGGAGCCGGACGTAGGCGTCGGGGCCGGCCTGGCCGAACGACGCGCCGTAGTCGAAGTCCATCTGCACGGGTTGCAGCTTCGTACCCGCGCCGGGGACCTTGGCCGCCACGCGCAACGAGATGCCTTCATCCGGCTGAATGCGCATGGTCAAGACGTTCGGGGGCAGCGTCTGGCCCTCGGTCAGCTTGAACATCAGGTGCGGGACGCTCTTGAACTGGATCGCGATTTCCGTGACGCGGCGCGGGAGTCGCTTGCCGGTGCGCAGGTAGAATGGCACGCCGTTCCAGCGCCAGTTGTCGATCTCGAGCTTGAGGGAGACAAATGTCTCAGTGCGCGAGTCGGGATCGACGCCGTCTTCTTCGCGATACCCGACCACTTCGGTGCCGGCCACATATCCGTCGGAGTACTGGCCGCGAACGACATCCTTGGCGACACGATCGCCATCGGGCGGGACGACCGAGCGCAGCACCTTGACTTTCTCATCGCGGAGGGCGTCACCGTTGAAGAAGGCGGGCGGTTCCATGGCGACGACCGAAAGGAGCTGGAGCATGTGGCTCTGGACCATGTCCCGCAGGGCACCGGCCTCTTCGTAATAGGCGGCGCGGTTCTCGATACCGAGCGACTCGGCCACCGTCACCTGTATCTGATCGACATAATGTCGATTCCAGACCGGTTCGAAGAGGATGTTGGCAAAGCGGAAGGCGAGAACGTTCTGCACCGTCTCTTTGCCGAGATAGTGATCGATTCGGTAGATCTGCGGCTCGGCGAAGACCGCGTTGATCGCGGCATTCAGGTGCTGCGCGCTGGCCAGATCGTGCCCGAACGGTTTCTCGATGACGATCCGGTCCCAGCCGTTGGCGCGCGGGTTGGAGTAGATCTCCTGGCGTTTGACGAGGCCGGCATTGCCGAGCCCGGCGGAGATCTCCTCGTAGAAGCTCGGCGGCGTGGCCAGGTAGTAGAGGTGATTGCCGTTGGTGCCGCGCTCGGAGTCGACGGTCTCGAGCCGTTCGCGGAGTTGCCCATACAGTTCGGGATTGTCGAAATCGCCACGCACGTAGAAGAGACCGCGCGCGAATGAGTCCCACGCGTCGTCGGTAAACGGCCGAGTGGCGTTCTCGCGCACCGCGTCTCGCATGACGGAACGGAATTCGTCATCGCTCCAGTCGCGGCGAGAGATGCCAACGATGGAAAAGCCGGGTGGGAGCGGGACCGAGACATAGAGGTCATAAAGCGCGGGCATCAGTTTGCGGGATGTGAGATCTCCGGACACGCCGAAGATGACCATCGCGCAGGCCTGTGGGTTGCGCTCGGTTTGCAGGCCGATCCGCAGCGGGTTGACGGTCTTGCTTGCCGGCTTGTGGCGGACGCGCTCCGCGGTGAGCGTTCCCCCGCTGGCGGTGATGACCGGGGAGTCGGACATGAGAGACTCCGTTTCCTGCACTCGTCGACGGCGCCGGGTGCTGGTTGCGCCCATAACCAGAAATTACCCCTGGATCTCCTCCGCCTCGCCCGTGTCCCAATTGGCATGGAACACGCCGGGGGTGTCGATCCGTTTGTACGTATGCGCCCCGAAGTAGTCCCGCTGGGCCTGGATGAGGTTGGCCGGGAGCCGCTCCGTGCGGTAACTGTCGATGTAATCCAACGCGGCGCTCATTGCCGGACAAGGTAGCCCGTGCATCCGGGCCAGGACGACTGCTTCTCGGCAGGCATTCGATGCAGAGTTGACAGTATCCACGAATTCGGGCGCCAGGAGCAGGTTGTCGAGGGCCGGATTGTTCCGATAGGCGGTCATGATCGGTTCGAGCAGCTTCGCCCGGATGATGCAGCCGCCGGTCCAGATCCGGGCCAGCTCCGACAGGTTCAGCCCGTACGAGTAAGCGTCTGATGCCGCTCGCAACAAGGCCATGCCCTGGGCGTACGAGGAGATCTTGGCGACGTAGAGCGCGTCTTCCAGCACGCCGATCAGCCGCTTCTTCTCATCATCGCCGGCAGCCAGGGTCGATTCGGGACCGGTCAGTATCTTGCTGGCGCCGACCCGCCTCGCCTTGAACGATGAGATCGAGCGGGCGAAGACCGCCGCATCGATGACCGGGATCGGGGTGCCAAGGTCGAGCGCATTCTGGCTCGTCCAGCGACCGGTGCCCTTCTGCTCAGCGGCATCGAGGATCTTCTCGACCAGCGGCTCGCCGGTTACCGCGTCCTTCGTGCTGAGCACCTTGGCGGTGATCTCGATCAGGAAGGACGCGAGCTTGCCCTGGTTCCAGCGGCCGAAGACGTCCGCCATTTCGGCCGGGCTCATGCCGAGCGCCCGCTTCATGATGTCGTAGGTCTCGGCGATCAGTTGCATGTCGCCGTACTCGATCCCGTTGTGGACCATCTTGACGTAGTGACCAGCACCGCCCGGCCCGCAATGGGTTACGCAGGCGCCGAACTCCGTCTTGGCGGCGATCGCGGTCAGCATCGGCTCGAGGATCTCGTAGGCCTTGGCCGGTCCGCCCGGCATCAGGCTCGGACCCCAGAGCGCACCCTCCTCGCCGCCGGAGACCCCCATGCCGACGAAATCGAACGGTTTCGACTCGCTCTCCTTGGCGCGGCGCTCGGTGTCGAGGAAGAAGGAGTTGCCGCCGTCCACGATGATGTCGCCCTCTTCGAGCAACGGCGAAAGCTCGCTGATGACAGCATCGACCGGCGCCCCGGCCTTGACCATGACGATGATGCGGCGCGGCCGCTCGAGGCTCTTGACAAACTCCTCGATGGTGTAACCCGGCTGGACGTTCTGGCCCTGCGCGCGCTCGGCCATGAACTCCTTCGTCCGGGTATCGGTGCGGTTGTAGACCGCGATCGGGAACCCGTTCCGCGCGATATTCAGGGCGAGGTTTTCGCCCATCACGGCCAGGCCGACCACTCCGACGTGTCGCGCCGAAACGCCGCCATCAGACATCAACTCCTGCCTTCCTGATATGTGCTGCGGACTAGCGAACGCCGGCCAGCTGCGACCGCTTCGCCTCCACACCGTCGAGAAGCGATTCGAACGACTTCACGAAAGAGGCGATGCCCTCTTCCTCGAGTTGGTGCGTGACCGCATCGATATCGATGCCGGCGGCAGCCAGATCCGCCATCAGCTGGCGCGACTTGTCGATGTCCCTGTCGACCGTGCGCTCAGTAGAGCCGTGATCGAGGAAGGCGGCGATCGTCTTCTCCGGCATGGTGTTGACCGTGTCCGGGCCGACCAGCGTATCGACGTAGAGCGTGTCGGAGTAGGCCGGATTCTTCGTGCCGGTGCTGGCCCAGAGCGGTCGCTGCGGACGTGCGCCGGCCGCCTTCAGCTTGGCGAAGCGGTCGCTGCCGAAGATCTCCTGGTACTTCGCATAGGCGAGCTTGGCGTTGGCGACGGCGATCTTGCCCTTGAGCGCCTCGTACTTCACCGCATTACCCGGATCGGCCGCGATCTTCTCGTCGAGCATCTTGTCGACCAGTGTGTCCACGCGGCTCACAAAGAACGAGGCCACCGAGGCGATGCGGTCGATTGGCTGTCCGGCCGCATGGCGCTTCTCGAGGCCCTCGATGTAGGCCCAGGCCACGCGCTCGTACGATGCGATCGAGAATAGCAACGTGATATTGATGTTGCGGCCTTCGCCGATCATCTCGGCGATCACCGGCACGCCTTCAGCCGTACCCGGGATCTTGACCATCAGGTTCGGCCGGTTGACCTCGTTCCAGAGCCGGCGGGTCTGAAT
>DASQCG010000097.1:0-3356 GCA_035634825.1 Thermomicrobiales bacterium
GTAATCGTAAAAGCCGTGACCGACAGCCAGTTCCTCAAACGGTTTCGTGAAAAGGATGCGGCGGGCGTGCCGTTCGTGTCCATTGCGCACGCCAAGGACATGCTCGCAAACTACCCGAAGTACTTCGACCTGGACTACCTGTTTCGCGTCGGCGAGACCGGTATGCCGGGCGGGTGGAACCTTCGCAGCTCTGTGCCGGGTGCGGGAACGCTGACCTGGGTTGCCCTGCCGCTAGTCGTGGCCGGCGTGATTGCGATCTTCCGTATGTCCGACGCCACCGGGCGTGTCATCGGGATCGCGGGCGTGACCATTCTGATCCTCTATCCCATCCCGGACCTCATTACCACCACGGAGCTCAACCCACCCTACATGTACAGCGTATTCGCGACGTTGATTTTCGTGCCGCTACTGGCGGCGCTGGGCATCCACTGGCTGAGCGGACTCTATCGGGGACGGCATGCCGCGCTCTGGTCGCGGTGGGTATTGCCGGTCGGGCTGCTGGTGATCATCCTCGGCGGGGCTGTTCGCTTCTATACCGGCCCCTATGAGCGGTATCCGCTGGTGTCGACCGGGTATTACGGCTGGCAGTACGGCCCAGGCCCGGCGGTTGCGCAGTTCCAGGCACATCGCGACGAATACGATCGGTACCTGCTCGATCCCGACTTCAACGAAGCCTATATCTTCCTGGACTTTTACCTGGCCGATGACCCGGAGCTCCGGGAGAAGGCGCAGATTGGTGGGCTCTTCAAGGCAAATCTCGGGAGCCAGGGCCGGGACCTCTACGCCATCAGGGCGGACAAGTACGACGGCCTGATGAGCTCACCCGATCCCCTCAAGTCATACACGCGGGTTGTCGACATCATCCGCTTCCCGTCGGGTGAGATTGCGCTCTACCTGGTCGAAGTTGGTCCGCAGGACAACGGTCGTCCCCACCAGTCGCCCTTCTGACCGTGGTTCCGGGAGTGGCCAAGGGGACTGCGCAATACATTTCGGATATAGTTGATTGCTGATCCGGATGTCAGCGCTCATTTGGGCTGCTCCCTAATACCGTTGGCGAATCGCTGTCCTGGAGTTTGGCGGACGTTCGATTCGTTCGCTGACCCGGTCTTATTCGTTGAGTGCGGGAGGAACGCGGCTGGCGAGACCAGACAACTGAATAGGTTCTTGAGATGCCCACCACGACTGTCAACGATGCACCCGGTGGGAACGTCACTCTTGTTCGATGGCGCCTGGCCGAACCACTGAATGTGGTCAGCGCCCCATGTGGAGGGTTCAATGTCGACCCAGGATCAGATTCAGAAGCTTCTTGCCGATGCCAACAGTGGCCAGCACTCCCGCCGCGAACTTCTGCGCCGGGCCGCCGCGATGGGCCTTTCATTCCCGGCAGCCGTCGCGCTCTTCACCGGCGCCATGCCGCTGAGCGCGTTGGCCCAGGATGCCTCGCCGGCCCCAGGGGCGACCAACCCGCTCGGGGTTGATCCGAGCTCGCCGCTCGATGTCGTCATCTTCAAGGGCGGTTTCGGCGACAACTACGCCATCAACGTCAACCAGAATCTCTACAACAAGCTCTACCCAAGCGCCCAGATCACGTATGCGGGCATCCAGGGGCTCGGTGCGCAGCTCCAGCCGCGCTTCGTCGATGGCAGCCCACCGGACGTGATTGACAACTCCGGCGCCGGCAACCTCGATACGGCCGCGCTGGTGGCCGAGAATCAGCTGGCCGACCTGGCCGACCTGATGGCGGCGCCGTCCTACGACACCGAAGGCAAGACCTTCGCCGATACGCTCGTCTCCGGTTCGCAGGTCGACGGTGTCTTCGACGGCAAGCAGCTTTACCTGAACTGGGCCCTCACGGTCATCGGTGTCTGGTACAGCAGCACCTGGATGCAGTCCAAGGGCTATACCTACCCGAAGACCTGGACCGATTTCATCGCGCTCTGCGAGGAGATCAAGGGCTCCGGTGTGGCGCCGTTCGGCACGACGGGCGTGCACCCGCAGTACATCAAGAACTTCATGTTCGACCAGATGCTGTACAAGCATGATCCGGACGCGGCGATCGCGATCGACAACCTCGAGCCGGATGCCTGGAAGTCGCAGGCGGTGACCGACGTGCTGACAGCGCTCTACCAGCTGGCCGAGAAGGATCTCTTCCTGCCGGGTTGGGAGGCGCTCGATCACACTCAGTCGCAGGCTGAGTGGCTCCAGGGCAAGGCGGCGTTCCTGCCATGCGGCACCTGGCTGCAGAATGAGATGGGCGATCTGGTCCCGGCCGACTTCGATATGGTCGTTGCGCCGACGCCGTCGCTCGATGGCGACAAGCTGCCGTTCGAGGCGATCATCGCCACGGCCGGCGAGCCGTTCATCGTTCCGGCCCAGGGCAAGAACGTCCAGGGCGGCAAGGAGTGGTTGCGTCTCCTCTTCTCGAAGGAGGGTGGTCGCTTCTTCGCCGAGGACACCAAGTCCCTCTCAGTCGTGCTTGGTTCGGGCGATGGCCTGGATCTCGGCACGTCGTTCGCCTCGACTCAGGAGGCGATCGCGAACGCCGGCACCAACGCCTTCCCGACCGCGCGATACCAGTCCTGGTACAAGGACCTCCAGGACGAGGCCCGGTTCCAGCTCCTGGCGCTGATGCAGAAGCAGATCTCGATCGAGGAATACCAGAGCACCGTCCAGGATATGGCCGACCAGGTCAAGGACGACGACTCGGTCGTGAAGTACACCCGGGAGAAGTAAATCCCGACACGTCTGATCCGACCTGCCAGGGGATCTCCCCTGGCAGGTCGGGTCATCCCCGATACGGCAACGTCGCATCGTTTGTGCTCGTCAAGCGCTGATTGAGCGCCGTATCATTTTCGCCACGCGAACACGCAATCACCAAATCAGGACATCAGGCAAGAACCGGTTCACGGTGCCGTGGCTGGGGGAATCGAAGACGATCCATGCACCATCACAAGTACAGGCTGATCATTCCCTTCCTGCTGCCGGCGCTGTTGCTCTACGGTGCGTTTGTGCTTTGGCCGTATGCCCAGGCGATCTACGTGTCGTTCACGAGCTGGCGGGGGGTCTCCCCCAGCAAGCCATGGGTTGGGCTCGACAACTACCAGCGAGCCTGGAATGACCCTCGGTTGACCGATGCGCTGTCGCGCAATGCCCAAATTCTGATCGTGCTGCCATTGGTCACGATCGCGATCGCCCTCACCTTCGCCGCCCTCTTCACGCAGGGAAGCAACGCGATCCGCGGAGCCAGTTTCTACCGGGTCGTCTTCTTCTTCCCGCAAGTCATCTCGGCAGTTATCGTCGGCATTCTCTGGAGCTATGTCTACCACCCGAATGTCGGGCTGCTCAACGGCGTGCTG
>DASQCG010000098.1:0-4477 GCA_035634825.1 Thermomicrobiales bacterium
ATCGCCGCACTACCGCGATTTCCGCCAAACAGAGCACCGACCAGCGCAGTGCGCGCGTCGGTCGGCCCGCCCAGCGCAACGGATAGCTCCAGTGCGTTCTGAAACGACGACGCGGCACTGACTATGTCCAGGGCACTAATGAGCACGCGAGTCGGTTCCGTGCTTTGCGTTTCGTCGGTCCGAAAAAGTGCTGACTTGACCTGCCCGTCCAGAAGGCCCTCGGCAACCAATCAGCGAAGGCGGTCCAGGGTGAGAGAACCACGAGCTGCCAGAGAAACCGCTCGCGCGGCGCCCTCCACGAGCGTCAACGCCAATGGACTGCCATGCGTGATTCGGGTCACCAACGATGCGTCCGCCCTGAGCCGCTGCTCGTCGAACGCACCCATGCTGTGCATCAGGCCGATCGGGATCCCTCGGGCCAGGATGTCCGCATCGACCTGCTCGTCGTCGACAAGCGGGAGTTGATACTCGTGCTCCTCCGATCGTCCGTCGAGCGCCAATGCCGTCGTGTCGCTCAGCCAACGCCGCGAGGTCGAACGCGCCAGATAGGCCATGCGGATGCCGATGTTTTCGACATCGATCTCGCCATGCGCCGCAGTAACTGACTCAATGATGCACAGGGCGATCTCTGTCTCATCGCTGATTTCACCCGGACTCACCTCCTCGCCGTCAGGAAAGGTCCGTGGCAGGTAGTCCGTAACTACCCCATACCAGTCCGAGATGGTCGTGGCGCTCCATCCGGCCACGGGCATGCCAAACGCATCGCCGATGGCCATGCCCAGAATGGAACCGAGAAATCGATCCTGATTTGCATCGCCTGTCACTGTTGCATCCTGTTCGGGAGAATCGGCGATGTCCACGACCCATGTACGCGTGGAAACGCGCCGTGGTTACCCGCAGAAAGCTCGCTTGACAGCAAGCGAACCCAGGGCAGACGATGCCCATCACCAGATGGATAGTAGAACAAGGAGGTTCTCAGCATGGCCAATCCGATTACCGCGCGCGGCGTCATCGCCTACAAGCCAGGCGAACCCGGAGTTGTCGAGGACTTCCTGGTCCCCCATCCCGGGCCGGGTGAAGCGCTTGTGCGGATTCTGGCCAGCGGTGTTTGCCATACCGACCTCTCCGCAAAGAACGGCGTATTCGGGACCGACTATTTCCCATTCCTGCTTGGGCATGAAGGATCAGGCATCGTCGAGGAAGTCGGCGAGGGCGTCAAGAATGTTGCAAAGGGCGACTTCGTCATCCTCGCCTGGCGCGCTCCCTGCGGGGAGTGCCGATTCTGTCTCGTCGGCAAGCCACACCTCTGCGCCGCAAGCCTGAACGCCACGCAGAAGATGACGACGATGGACGGAACCGTGCTGACACCGATCCTCGGGATCGGCACCTTCTGCACGCATACCCTCGTCCACGCCAGGCAATGCATCAAAGTCAACAAGCATCTGCCGCCCGAGCAGATGTCTCTGATCGGCTGTGGCGTGATGACCGGCGTTGGTGCAGCCCTTTACACAGCCAATGTTCAGCCAGGGCAATCCGTCGCAGTGGTCGGCTGCGGTGGCGTCGGCGATTCGGTCATCATGGGCGCTAGACTCGCCGGTGCGACAACCATCATCGCGGTCGACGTCGATCCCCAGAAACTTGAATGGGCCAGGGGCTTCGGCGCCACGCATACGGTCAACCCGAACGATGGCGATCCGGTCGCGGCGATCAAGGAGATTACCGGCGGGTTTGGTGTCAATGCATCATTCGAAGCCGTGGGCAAGCCGGAAACGCTGATGACCGCACTTTGGTCGCGCGATCTCGCCGGCACCTGCGTGATTATCGGCGTGGCCGGGCAAGAAGCGATGGTCGAGTTCCCATTCGCCAAATTCTTCGATCTCGGCGGAGCGCTCAAGGTCTCCTGGTACGGCGATTGCCTGCCGACGCGCGACTTCCCGCTTCTCGCCACCTGGTATGCCCAGGGCCAACTTGACCTGGATGGCGTCGTCACGCGCGTAATTACCCTTGACGAGTCCGAGGAGGCGTTCCACGCGATGGAGCGCGGCGAGACCCTGCGGAGCGTAATCAAACTGTGATTTGATCGCTGAGACGCGGCAAACGTCCCGGGATCCTTCCCGATCTCCGGAACGTTTGACCGCGCGCCCCGGCGGTCATAGACTGCTTGACCATATGTCTCATTTTCATGGTGGAGAGAATCTCGTTGACGACCTCGCAGACGTCCGGCACAAAGATCAGCACCAACGGAGCCTCTCATGATCGCGAGAAGCTCGATGCGCTCAGAGGCCAACTCCCTGCAGTTACCTGCACCCGTTATTTCAACGCTGGTTCCAACGGACCGATCCCCCGTCCAGCCCACGAGGCGCTGATCAGCCAGGCAACCGCAGATCTGACGATGGGCCGGTGTGACCTGGCTTTTTATGGCAAGCGGCAGGGCGAGTCCGCGCACCTTCGCGGAACGATCGCCGGCTTGTTTAACGCAAACGTCTCGGAAGTCGCGATCATGCGCAGCACCACGGAGGGCATGAATGCGGCCCTGAATGGCGTGCTATGGCGTCCCGGCGATGAGATCATCACCACGCACCTCGAACACATCTGTCTCTTTGCCGCGATCGGAAGCGTCTCGCACCGGTTCGGCGTCACCGTGCGCACCGTAAACATCGGGGATGGCGGCGGCGATGTCCTCAGCGCGATTGCGGCTGCGGTCACGCCGCGGACCCGAGTCATCGCGATTTCCCACGTGCAATGGACCACCGGTGCGGTAATGCCGCTCGCCGAGATTGCCCAATTTGCCCGGGAACGAGGAATTCTTACCATCATCGACGGAGCCCAGGGCGCCGGACAGGTAGCGGTCGACTTCCATGCGCTCGGCGTCGATGCCTACTGCCAAGCCGGACAAAAGTGGCTCTGCGGTCCGAATAGCTCCGGATTCATGCTCCTCCGAGACGACCGGCTCGGCGACTTCCGAACCAGCTACCTGCGATACGGCACCTTCGACCCCGCCGGGTACGTCGTTCCCCCGCCGGGTGCGGCGCGTTTCGAGATGGGCGAGACCTACGGCCCGGCGATCGCGGCCTTCGACCGGGGCCTCGAGTGGCTCCGCGACGATGTCGGCTTCGACTGGCTGGTTGCCCGCAATGCCGCCCTCGGCAAGCGCTGCATCGGCGCGCTCAAGACGGTCGAGGGAATCACGATTGGCACGCCCGAGGGCAACATGGCCGGCATGGTCTGCTTCAACATCCCGGGCATGCATCCCAAGGATGTGTCTGACCGACTCGCCGAGCGCGGGCAGACGATCCGGTTCGTCGATCAGCGACCGAGCGACGCGACCGCCCGCATCTCTACTGCCTGGTGGACGACCGAAGAGGAAGTCGACGAACTGGTTGCGGAGATTGCCGATCTGGCGAAGACCGTCCAGTCGTAGCGAGTTCGCAGTATGGCTTCACCGCAGGCAGAAGTCGGATACACGCCCAACCGTTGGCCCGGAGGTCACCGGTGCGCGCTCTGCCTGAGCTTCGATGTCGACGGGCCATATGGTGAGGCAAACTACCAGCCGGCGTCCAACACCTACGCGCTTTCGCAGACGGAATATGACCCGTTTGGCACCCGGCGGATTCTGGGCATCCTCGCCGACGCCGACGTGCTGGCTACGTTCTGCTGGGTCGGCAAGGAAGCGCAGGACCGCCCCGAGTTCGTCCAGCTAGCCGCAGGGCACGGGCACGAAATCGCCCTGCACTCCTGGGACCACCGGTACTACCACGAGATGACGGCCGACCAGCAGCGAGAGGACATGCTGCGCACCTCGGATGCCATCTACGCCATTACCGGCCACCGGCCCGTCGGACACAAAACGGCTGGTTGGCGGTATACCGCGGACACGCATCGAATCTGCCAGGAGCTCGGCCTGATCTGGGCAATGGACATTCCGCGTGGCGACCTTCCGTTTATAGAGCGCCCAGACCCAGCGGGCGATCCGCTGGTACAGTTGCCGCCCGCCGCACAGTGGGATGACTACAACTTCTTCGTCGACAAAATGCTCACGCCGAACCAGGCATACGAATTTTGGCGCGACGACCTCGACGTTATCCGTGCCGAAGGCTCGCTCATGTGCCTGACCATGCACCCGTTCGTTTCCGGCCGTCCCGCGCCGTCCCGGGCGCTCGTTCGACTCATCGACTACGCCATCGATCTGGGCGATGTCTGGCTGGCTCGGGCCGACCAGATCGCCGAGTGGTGGCTTTCGCAGAAGCAATCCGGACAGTAACAGCCGGATCCAGGGGGAAAAATGTCAGCTGACGTCGTCCTGATCAACGGCCATGTTATGACGGTCGACCCGATCAACCCGGTCGCAAGCGCGGTTGCGATCCGGGCGGGCCGGGTTGTCCATGTCGGCTCCGATGCAGATGCGCGCGCGGCGGCCGGACCTCGGGCCGAGGTGATCGACCTTCGCGGTCGCACCGCGACTCCGGGGCTGAACGAT
>DASQCG010000099.1:0-3622 GCA_035634825.1 Thermomicrobiales bacterium
GCTCGTTGCGATACGTCACCATCCCCGGTCCGGCGCCCTTGATCTTGCGAACGAAGCGACGCGCCGTTATGTCCACCTCGACCCTTCCGCTTGATCGCGACTGGCTGTAGAAGGCGGCCAGCTCGGCCGCTCGCAGAAGCACCGCGTCATCTTCGCGGTTGGCGCCATTCCAGCGCACGATCACGTGCGAGCCGGGCACGCCGCGGGCGTGGAGCCACGTATCGTCCGGCCCGGCGATATCGAAGGTGACGTGGTCGTTCTCAGCGCCGCTCCGGCCGACGAAGATTGGCTGCCCCTTCACCTCGGCCGTCGGCTGGGTTCGCTTCCGGCCGGTCGAACGCTTCGGAGCGCGGGCTGACGAGGCCGCCGGCTGCCGGGCTCGCCATTCGACCTCGAGATCCTCGACGTCCTGGATTGAGACCGCCTGCTGGGTCAGCGTCCGCAGTTGCTCGAGGTAGCGGAGCTCCAGCTCGGCCGATTCGCGCGCTGTCCCGATGTGCTCGTCCGCGCTTTTCCCTTGCTGGTATTGGTGGAGGTAGCGCCGCGCCTGCTCCTTGGGTTCGAGCACCGGGTCGAGCGGGACGCGCTGCCCGTCGACGACCAGTTCGGTGTCGCCCGGCGTGATCTGCCAGAGATAGCCGTAGATCAGCTCGCCCCATTCCCGGTACCGCTCTCGTTCGCCGTGTCGTGACTCTTCGGCGTCGAGGGCCGCCAGCTTGCCGGCCAGTCGCTCGATCGCCCCGCTGATCGCCTCGACCAGCCTTCTCGACCGGACCGAATGCTTGCCGGGAGCCTGCCCGGACTCATCGCGCCCCTCACCGAGCTCGACCGCGCGGGAGATCGTCTCGACCGCCTCTTCTCGAAATGTCGCCGCAAGATGACGCATCGGCTGAGCCGAATAGGCGACCACGGAGTCGTCCTCGTCGCGATAGACGACCGGTTGCCACGCGCTGGTCAAGAGCGGCTCGAATACGCGCCTGATCGCCTGAGCCAGCGACCTCGCGCTCGGCAAGCCCTCGTTGCCGTCCAGTGCCCGGTACACCGCCTCAGCAGCGCCCTGTGGGCTCATCCCCATGAACTGGGATGGGAGCCGCCTGGTAAGCGCCTGGACGCTTTCAGCCCGATCCACCAGTTCGGCGAGATCCGCTTCCGTGACCAGACGCGGATCCCGGGCATTCCGCGGCGGAGGCGGGATAAACGGACGCCGCGGCGCAATCGGCCGAACACGACTCATTACCGGGGTAACTCGCTTTGCGCTCTCCATGATCAGTCCCTCGTCATCAACGAGGATCAGATTGCTGTGCCTGCCCATAATCTCGCAGTGGAGATGCGTGAAGACGACCTCGTCCTCTTCGGCAAGGTCATCCTCATCCTCGTCATCGCCAGTACCGGCAGGCTCTGTTGTCTCGGGTCCGATCCTGGCTATCCGGGGAGCTGAGAAGGTTAGCGTGATCACGCGCTCGAGCGGCGGTTGCTGGACCGAGACGACACGGCCGCTCCGCGCGTACTTGCGCAGCAGAAGGAGTAACGGCGTGACCAACTGGCGGTCGCCGACAGGCTCGGTGTCGGTCAGGTAGACTGCAGAAGCCTGGTTTTCGGCTGATGCGACCAGATACGACCGGCGGCGCCTGGCATAGATCTCGAACCAGATCGCCTGTCGCGAGATCAGACCGAGTCGCTGGACTCGGCCACTTTCGATATCGCGCGAGAGTTGATCGGCCAGGGCCGCAGCGGTGAGCGAATCAAACATGAGGTCAGAAATATCCCAGTGAATCGATCGTCAATGCGCCAGGGGAACATCATGGTAACGGTCACCGACGAGCAAGTGCGCGAAGGGGACCAGTTTATCGCCCACCTCCGGGGCCGCCGCCGGCCGCGCGTCTTTATCATCTCCGGCCCCTCCGGCGTTGGCAAGGACACGGTGATCGATCGGCTGCGCGAGATCGAGTCGGACACCCACTTTGCCGTCACGGCTACGACCCGGCCAAAGCGCGCGACCGAGATCGACGGCACGCATTACTTCTTCCTGAGCCAGGAGGAGTTCACGAACTCGGTCAGCGACGGCGAATTCCTCGAGTTCGCGTCCGTCTACGGGCAACGCTACGGCGTGCCGAAATCACCGGTCCGGGCGGCCTTGCAGCGCGGGCAGGATGTCGTGATCAAGATCGATGTCCAGGGCGCGGCCGCAATCCGGACGCTGATCCCCGACTCAGTGGGCATCTTCATCGCGCCGGAATCCATGCAAAGCCTCTACTTGCGCCTCAGCGCGCGCAAGACGGACGATCCGCTGGTTCTTGCCCGTCGATTCGAGGAAGCCCGGCACGAGCTCCTGCGCGCCCAGGAATTCGATTTCATCGTTTTCAACGAGACGAACGGGCTCCTGCGCGCCGTGGATGAAATCGGCGCAATCATCCGGGCCGTCCGGTCCGAGATCCGCCAGCCAGAGATCGCGATCTAATCAGGCGCTGACGGCCTCATCCTCGTCGCTGTCCGGCATCAGCTTCGCATCGTCATCCATCCGATCAACGAACAGGATGCCGTCGAGGTGGTCGATCTCATGCTGCAGCACGCGGGCCAGGAAATCGTCGGCCTTGATCCGCACGCTCCGCCCGTTCAAATCCATCGCCTTGACCGTGATCGAGGTCATGCGGCGCACCTCGCCGACCCAACCGGGGATGCTCAGGCACCCCTCGATGCCGACCTCCTCGCCGTAGCCCTTGACGATCTCCGGGTTCAGGAGCGTCAGGCGCAGCTCCGGCGAGCCTTCTTCCGCATAATCCTCTGCCAGGTGAATGACGATGATCCGCCGCATGATCCCGACCTGCGGACCTGCCAGACCGACGCCCGGCGCAACATCCATCGTTTCGTGCATATCCTCGGCGATCTTCTTTAGTCCCGGCTCCGGGCTCTTGATCTTGTGCGCCTTCTGTCGCAGGCGCGGATCGCCTTCCTTGATGATCTCCATTACGGCCATTGTTGTGCTTTCGTCCTCAACCTGATCCTGACTCACCCAGTATGCAATTTCGCGGCATCAAAGGAGTGATACAGGGTCGACATCCACCGCCCAACCCGGTGGATGTGGCAAATGATCCAGCATTCGCTCGATTCCGTCCGGGTCGCCCTTCACGATCACGTGCCATTGCTGCTCGCCGCGAACCCTGGCGATGAAGGCCGGAGCCGGACCGACCACCTCGATCTCGGCTCCGACCGATCGCGCGTGGCGTCCGAGCTGGCGCACAAGCTGGTCCGCCTCCATCGCGCAGTCGTCGTCCGTTGCGCCTCGAACCAGGTAGCGGATCATCCGCACGAACGGTGGATACCGGAACTCCTCCCGGAATCGGATCTCGTGCTCGTAGAACTGCTCGACATCGTGATTGGCGGCAGCCCTCAGCACGTAATGGTCAGGCGAGTAGGTCTGGACGACCACCCGGCTGTCGGGCGTCCGTCTCCCCGCCCGACCGGCCATCTGCGTAATGAGCTGGAACGTCCGCTCGCCGGAACGGAAATCCGGAAAATGCAGCCCGACATCGGCATTCGTAATCCCGACGGTCGTGACGTATGGCAAGTCGAGACCCTTCGCAATCAGCTGCGTGCCGATGACGATGTCGATCTCGCGCCGCTC
>DASQCG010000100.1:0-2734 GCA_035634825.1 Thermomicrobiales bacterium
CCGGTTTCGTCGCGCGCGGCGGCAAGGTGCTCGAGTCCGGCCTCGCCCAAGCCCTGGAAGGCATATGGCGAGGTGCGCGGCTTGTAGGCGCCGCCCCGGAGCATCACCGCTCCGTTTGCCCGAGCTTCCCGGGCGATGGCGATCGTCGACTCGCGATCCTCGACCACGCACGGACCCGCAATGATCACCGGACGGTCGCCGCCAATTTCGACGTCCCCGATGCGGACCACGCTCCGCTCGCGGACCAGCTTGCTGGCCAGCATGTAGCTCTTGTGCTTGTCGTAGCTGGCAACAACACCAGGCAACCCAAGCACATTCGCATCGAGATCGCCGTCGACCGCGACCACGCGGATGCCGTCTTCCCACGTCAGCTCGCGTGCGCCACTCCCGCTCAGCGCGGCGGCCTCGGCAATGGCTGATCGAGTGCTGTCCGGTACGTCTGGGGCCAACGTGACGATCATGGCGGTTCTCCTCGTCCGAAATCAGGTAACAAAAAACCGAGGTCGTGTGCCTCGGTCCCCGGTCGATCTGGCTTTAGTTGGAGCGTTTACGTCATGCGCGACTTTCGCTCCGCCAGCATCGCCGGGGAGGCCCAATAAAAGCCGAAATAAGACCAGAAGCCCGCAGTGAGGCCAAGCTCGGCCGCCACTAGCTCCAAGTCACATCCAACTCGCGCAGTTACCTGTTCCATGCTGCGAACACTACATGGGGTAGGACATGTCGTCAAGCTCACGACGACGGGGATCAGGGGTCAGGGTGCCGGGATCAGTCCGATGTGCCACCGAACGAGTGTCCGTTCCTGACCCCTGATCCCTAGCCACTGACCGGGGAGCAGATCTCGATCAGGACTCCGTTCTGGTCGCGGACGTAGGAGACGGTCTGACCCCATGGGGTCTGATTGGGCTCAGTGATTGAAATGGCGCCAGCGTCAGTAGCGCGGTTGAAGGCCCCCTGGACCTCGTCGGTGACGAAGGCGAGTTCGATCCCGGCAGCGGTGGCATTGCCCCGGTTGGGTGTAATCGAAACGCCGAGCATGTCGGCCATTTTCTCGGCGGCGAAGGCGAGCGTCGTATCGCCGGTCTCGAGCTCGGCGTAGTCCCAATCGTCGGCGTTGAACCGCATCTTGAAACCGAAGGCCCGCTCATAGAACGAGACCGCTGCCTTGACATCGGGAACGTAGACGATCGTATAGCCGAAATGCACAGCAATCCTCCTCGTAAGCGCCTTTGAGTAGAACTAATGTACGACACTTCATATGGTCGCGCAAGATAGACTCATATGGCGTCAATGCGGACGCATCGCACCAAAGGCAGGAATTGTGGACCACGCGCGCTCGTTCGAATCAATCGTCACCCACGGCGATCACGGCATAGAGGAGACACTCGATGTCGCGCCACCGATTCACCAGACGTCGACCTTCATCGCCGAAACCGCCGAGGACTTCGCCCGCCAGGCTACCGATCCGCGTCCGGATGCCTACTACACCCGCGCCGGCAATCCGACGCACCGCCGGGCCGAGGCGATTTTGGCCAAGCTGGAAGGCGCCGAAGCGGGAATCGTGACCGCCTCGGGCATGGGCGCGATCACCTGTTCGATCCTCGCCCACGTCGCCGCCGGAGACCACATCGTCGCCCAGAAGAACCACTACATGGCAGCCTCGAAGTTCGTGACCGACATTCTCCCCCGGTTCGGGGTTCAGAGCACGGTCGTCGATCAGACCGATCCCGATGCCTTCGCAGCGGCGGTCCGACCGGAAACGAAGGTCATCTTCGTCGAGACGCCGTCGAACCCGACCGGCCAGATCACCGATCTCCGCGCGATCGCCAATCTGGCGAAACAGCACGGCATTACGACGATCTGCGACAACACCTTTGCCTCGCCGATCAACCAGCAGCCGATCGCGCACGGCATCGACGTCGTAGTCCACTCGGCCACGAAGTACCTCGGTGGCCATCACGACCTGATCGCCGGCGCGGTGCTGGGATCGAGCGAGCACGTCGAGACGATCTGGCGCTTCACGAATATGTTCGGACCGACGCTGGGGCCAATCGACGCCTGGCTCCTGTTGCGGGGATTGCGCACGCTACCCCTGCGGGTCCGCCACCACAACGAGGTCGGCTGCGCGGTCGCCCGCCATCTCGAGCAGCACCCGAAGATTGAGGCGGTCCATTACCCGGGTCTGCCGAGCCACCCGGACCACACTGTCGCGAGCCGGCAGATGACCGGGTACGGCGGGACCTTCAGCTTCCAGGTGCGCGGCGGCTACCAGGACACCCAACGGTTCATGTCCAATCTGCAGATGGTCAAGCAGGCGGTCTCGCTGGGCGGATTCGAGACGCTCGCCGTCCACGCCGCGGCGATGTGGGGCGGATCACTGAGCGACGAGCAAGTCCGCGAGGCCGGTGTCGAGCCAAACATGGTCCGCATCTCAATCGGCCTCGAAACGGCCGAGGACGTAATCGCCGACCTCAACCACGCCCTCGAAGCGGTCTGATCCCCGAATCTTGAAATAGCCGTCGGCCCTCACTGGGCCGACGGCTTTCCGGGTGCAGTCAGTTGAAGTCAATGTGGACCTTGTAGAGCGTGCTCTTGCCATGATCGGCGATGTACGTGTTTCCGTAATCATCGGCGGACACGCACCACGGCGCGCAGAGCGGGGTCTCGGACCTCCCACAAGGCGCCGTCTGGGGCGAAGACAACGGTCGCCGGACCTCGAAGCGCATCCTCTCGCTCG
>DASQCG010000101.1:0-4002 GCA_035634825.1 Thermomicrobiales bacterium
CCGCATCGACCACCTGCTCGAGGTTGTCGAGAACGATGAGCCGGCGACTGTCACCGATCCCGCGTGCCAACGACTCGACGTCGCTCAGTCCCGGCTGCTCCGGCACGCCGATCGCACCGGCAATGGTCCGGATAACAAGCCGATAGTCCCGGATTGACGCAAGCGACACGACATCGACGGGAAGGTCCCCCACCCATTTGCGGCTCGCGACGGTCTCGAGGGCAAGCCGCGTCTTCCCGACTCCACCGGGACCGGTGAACGTGATGAGCCGAACGTCACCGTACTCCAGCAGCCGGGACAATGTCGCGGCTTCGGTTTCACGCCCGACAAACGAACTGATCGGGCGCGATACTCCGCCAATCCTTCCTGAGTTGCCTTCACCTGGCATGACCGCCTCGGACATTGGGCCGAATCCGTTCTTCCTATGCGGTACTGAGTGTTCTCATAGTAAATCGGAATGGCGGACAATGAGAAACCGCCCGGTCGGTGTCGACCGGGCGGTTGTGCTTCGAGGCGGGATTTGGCTAGTCGCCCTCTTGCTGGCCCTCGGGGCTGAGCGTCTTGATGTAGGCGACGATGTCGGCGATCTGCTGATCCGTCAGGTAGGCGTACGGTGGCATCGCCGGTGGGAAGCCCTTGACGATCTGCGAGGTCGGATCCTTGATCGACTGCGTGATGTACGCCTCGTCGGCGATCACCTTGGTGCCGTCTTCGAGCTCGACTTCGTGCCCGTAAAGATCCTTCCAGCTCGGCCCGACCACGATGCTGCCGTCAACCGAGTGGCAGCCAAGGCACTGGGTGACGAGCTTCTGACCCTCTTCGGCGTTACCGACGGGCAGGCCGATCGGCGTCCCGACGGGAGAGGCCTGGGGTGAGGCCCCGGGCGATGCGCCCGGCGACGCCTCGGGGGAGGCGGTCGCAGTTGGCGTGGGCGTGTTCTGGGCCATAATGCTGTAGCCGCCCAGGAACGTCACCACCAGTGCGCCGATGATCACCAACAATCGTTGTCGTGCCCGCATCGTCCCCTCCCTAGCTCATGGTCCAGTCGGCCAACATCGCCGCCCAGGACTTGCTCCATCCACCGGTCTCCTGCGCCTTTGCCTCCGCCCGAGCCTGGTCACCGTAGGCGACGATTCCGGTCGCCATCGGTGTGCTGCGGTTCGGCAGCCAGACGTAGTAGGCCGCAGTCGCATCATGCCATGCCGACGTCTCGTAATCATGCACCCAGGCTTTATAGTCACCACCCGCAGAATCCTGCGCGGTGGCGACCATTTCACCGGTGTCATCGAACGCGAGCCATTCCCCGTCGGCCACTTTCAGGGCCGCCGCATGACGCTCCTCCCCGATCACCATGTTGCAGCGATCGCAGGTCTCGCTACCATACGAAATCTTGGGCGGCCCGTCTTCACCCTTGTTGTCGTCTCCGCCACACGCGCCGAGGCCAATGACCGCGACACCGAGCAGGAACGTCCGTCGCTTGATCACCGCACGTCCTTCCGCGTAAAGAGCAGATAGCCAATCGGCAGCGGCGCGACGATCCAGATCAGGAGCAGGATTGCCAGCAGGGGAGTCAGGACTCCGCCGAGCTGCGAGTTGGCATAGACCCCGGCCGGACCGAGGACATCGAGAGATGTCTGAAGCAGGTCCACGCCGAGAAGTTTGTAAACATCGAGTGGGTTGGCCAATGTCAGGGTCAGCAACGTGCCAGGGCTGAGGTCCATCACTATCGCCGAGCTCATCAGGCCGAGATCGCCCACGATCACCAGCAGCAGCCAGAGCGTCAGCGCGATGCCGAGCGCGGCGGCCGTCTGCGGCGACCAGCTCGAGATCAGGTAGCCGGCGCTGAGCATGGCCAGGCCGAGCAGCGTCGTCAGCAAGACCAGCAGCAGGAAATCGCCGAGCCCGGTCGCCGCGCCGCGCACGGCCATGACCACGCCCGAGACGCCGAACCCGAGCAGGAGCAGCAGCGCCAGCGAGGCGGCCGCGCCGAGGTACTTGCCGAGGAAGATCTCGCGGGTGGAGATCGGCTGCGCCATCAGGTAATCGAGGCTGCGGTCCTGCCGCTCGCCGACGAGGCTCTGGGCGCCGATGGTCAGGCCGATCAGCGGCACCATCAACAACATCAGGTTGAGCAGCCCGGCGGCGGTGCGTCCGAAGCCGGGCTGCCCGGTCAGCGTCGATCCGCCCATGGCCAGCATCGAAAAGCCGACGCTGAGCATGATGAAGACGATCGCATAGAGCATGAACCAGCGGTTGCGGACGCCCGACCGGACATCCCGGGCGGCAATTGCCGCTATCACTGAACGTTCCATTTGCCCCGCTCCACTTCAAAGTCGGCGATGTCGACGCCCTCGCGCGCAAGCAGCGTGATGACCTCGGCCTTGCGTGCCTCATGGACATCGACCGCCAGCACATGGCCGGATCCCGTCGCCGGCACGCCCACCCGCTCCAGCGCCGTCAGCGCCTCGTCCAGGTGGCCATTCATCAGGGTGATCACCAGGCGTGTGCCGCTCTCGTGCTCGCGCCGGAACTCGGCCGCCGGCAGGAAGGTCTGGACCTTGCCGTCCTCGATCATCAGGACCCGGTCGGCCATCGAGACGACATCCTCCGGCCGGTGCGAGCTGAAGACCAGCGTCAGCCCCTGCGCCTTGAGGCGGCGAAGCAGATCGAGGAGCTCAGCGCGGCCCCGGGCATCGAGGTTGGCGGTCGGCTCGTCGAGCAGCAGGATCCGCGGCGTGCCGATCAGAGCCAGGGCCAGCGCGAGCCGCTGCCGCATGCCGCCGGAGAGCGCGCCAACCGCCTTGTCGCCCTGGTCGCCGAGACCGAGCATCTCGAGCGGCTCGACTTCGGCGCCATTCGGGCAGCCCTTCAGCCTGGCGATGAAGCGGCCCATCTCGGACACCGACATCGGCGAAACCGGTAGCTCCTGCGGCACGAAGCCGATCAGGCTGCGGGCCTCGCGGCCCTGCTTCGCCGGGTCGAACCCACCGATCCGGATCTCGCCCTCATACCGGGCGATACCGAGCAGGCAGCGCATGATCGTTGTCTTGCCGGCGCCGTTCGGGCCCCACATGCCGAGCGATTCACCCGGGTGGACCTCGAAGCTGACGTCATCGAGCGCCTTCCAGCGACCATAGAGTTTGGTCACGTTCCGGACGGAGATCCCGCCGGAACCATCTGTCATCTGCGTTGTCATGTCGTGCTCGCTCCCCATTTCGATCGTCGTGGACCCCGCCGCGGCCGGCCCCACCCGACGACTACGATCGCCGGGATGGCGAAGAGCAGTCCGGTTGCTCCGGTCAACACGCGGGTCCGGTTGCCGGCCGTCGTTGCGTTCGGCAGCAGCGTGGACTGCACCGGGTTGACCAGCGGGTGCGGGTCCTCGAGCTTCGTCTGCGGCCGCACGCTGGGCAGCGCCTTGGCCGCGAAATCGACCGCCATCGCTGCCGGGCTGAACAGGAAGAGCCGCAGCGACGGCTGCTCATCCAGCAGCGAGTCGAACAGGCGCTGGCTGCGGTACGGCACGTCGCCGACCCCATCGCCGTTCGCGTCGTACCCGGCGTAGTCGCTCCAGTAGTTGCCGCGGCCGTCGACGGCCCAGGTGATGTCCTTCAGGTCACCACCACCGATGATCGAGATGTGCTGCCCGTTGTCGATGAAATTGTTCCCGGTGAAGGTGTTGTGCCGGACCGAGGGTTGCAGCGCCACGGCGGTGTGGTTGAATGCGAATACGTTGTCTTTCCAATAATTTTCGATGCCCATCTCACGCGGCGAGGTATCGATCTGCGCGCCGACCTGGTTGTTGACGAAGCGGTTGCCCTCGACCACCGCGTTGTCGACATCCTTCAGGCCCATCCCGCCGCCGCTCGGCCCATGGTTGTTCGACAGCGTGTTGCCGATCACGAGCGGGTTGCGGCTGTACATGATGAACAGGCCGATCGAGTTCTCGTTCAGCGAGTTGTTTTCAATCCGAATATCGTTGCTGAACATAAGGTGGAGGCC
>DASQCG010000102.1:0-7574 GCA_035634825.1 Thermomicrobiales bacterium
GCCGTGGCCGGTGGTGAGCTGGATCTGGAGTTGCTCGGTTCGGCGACGATTGACGAGTTGTCGGATGACGACCTCGAGAAGCAGCTCTTGGCCCTATCGGGCGTCGGACCATACGCCGCCGCGCACATCATGCACATGCTCGGTCGTTGCTCCCGCCTCGTGCTCGATAGCTGGACACGCCCGACGTATGCCCGGCTGATCGGCGGCGAATCGGTTACGGATGCGGAGATCGCCGAACGCTTCGCCGACTACGGGACAAATGCCGGTCTCGCCTTTTGGCTGACCGTCACGCGCCCGTGGTTCGAAGATCACGGAATAAGAGCGTAGCGCCGGGCCCCCGTGGCCGGCATCGGGTGAACGGCACGTGCGGTTGATGGAGCTGAGCCGACCCGGCAACCTCCGCTGGCGCACCCGGGATCGAAGCGTCCAGGAGGCGGGCCGCGCTACGCCAACGTTTTCGAACTGTTCGTTAGGCGGCCGGGGAGGCGGGCTGAGTCCGGAGCGTTTCCCAGCGCGGGCCCGGGCAGAGCTCGTGCTCGGCCAGCGCGGCCCGGATCGCCTGCACATAGCAGTCGAAGCGGACCCGGCGCAGGAAGCCCTTGCGCAGCTCCTGCCGCAGCTTGCCGGTCAACTCGAGCTGGACACCACCCTCTGGCACGCGGTTGACGACGTTGCGGGGATCGGTCCCGGCCAGATGAGCCGGCGCATCCATCACGGTGAAACCGGCCTGCTCGAGGTTGCGGCGGATCGCGTTGGCGAGCGTCCGGTTTACGCCGCCGATCAACGTCGCGGCGACATCGTCGCCCGAAGTGCCGTGGATCGAAAGCGCGGTCCGCGCCCCGTGCAGCACCGCCCGCAACGCCGGCTCGTCGAAGCGGGTCGACGTCACGTGCAGGCGCCGATTCTCGTCCGGCGCGGCGCCGGCAAAGCCGTAGTAGCGGTGCTCGTTTCCGGCAACGGCCCGCGCGATCTCCCCGGTGAACGGCTCGATCCGCCCGGCGTGCGGGGCGAGCACGGCGATCCGGCTCCGACCCTCCACCCGGGTATCGATCTCGATGTAATGCCGCTCGCGATCAAGCAGCTCAGCCACGGAACCGTAGGTATCGATCATTGACGCGAACATCCTCGCGGGCAGACGGCGTTCCACTCCCCCATTCTGCCTAGCCCAAGGTGTAGCGCAAAGCACAACAACGTCCAGACTATATGGCAGACGAACGGATGCTGATCCAAGACCATTTGGCCAACCAGCCCGTGCCTGGTAGCAATAATGTAGGGGTTTGCCGTGGCAAACCCGCACCGCGCCAACCGATCTGACTATCAGGTAGTTCCAGACGGCAACCATCGTTCCCTGGTGAACCGCCAAGTCAATGGCCAGCGGGTTTGCCACTGCAAACCCCTACAGGTGGTCAATGAATGTGGTCAGCGGCCCGAGGTTGGGTCGAAGGCGTCGCGGAGACCATCACCGATGAAGTTGATCGCCAGCACCACGAGCGTGATCGTCAGGCCCGGCGCAATCACCAGCAGCGGACGGGTCAAGGCGTAGGTCCGCGCCTCGTTCAGCATGTTGCCCCAGGTCGGATTCTCCGGTTTGACGCCGAAGCCGAGGAACGAAAGCGTCGCCTCGGCCAGGATGTAGAGCGCGATATCGAGCGTCAGGGCAACGATGATTGGCCCGGTCACGTTCGGCAGCAGATGCCGCATGATGATCTGCCGGCTCGGCACTCCGATCATGCGGGCAGCTTCCACGAACTCCCGCTGCTTGAGCGAGAGGAACTCGCCCCGGATGATCCGCGCCAGCCACATCCAGCCGAACGCCGCCAGGAAGATGATCACGTTGGCGACGGTGATACCGTCCAGGATCGCCGCCACGATCAGCAGCAGGAAGATGCTCGGGAAGGCCAGCATCAGGTCCACGAACCGCATCAGGATCGAGTCGGTCCAGCCGCCGTAATACCCAGCCACCGCCCCGACCAGGATTCCGATCGCCACCGCGATCACCGCCGACCCGACACCGATAAGCAGCGAGAGCTGCCCACCATAGAGCAGCCGCGTGACCACGTCGCGACCGAGTGGATCGGTGCCCAACCAATGATCGGTACTGGCCGGCGCGGTGATATTGAAGAGATCGATATCGTTCTTACCGTAGGGGGCGATCACCGGAGCCAGGAGACATGCCAACAGCACCAGGCCGAACACGGTAGTGCCGACCAGCGCGATCCGGGATCGCTTCAGCCGCCGCCAGACGATCCGCCATGGCGACATCGGTTTGGTCTGTACCTGCTGCATGCTGCGCCGGTCGACGGTCGCCAGCGTTGTTTCGGCTGTACTCATTTCAGCGAGATCCGTGGGTCAAGCAAGGCGTAGAGCAGATCGGCCAGCAAGTTGCCGATTACGATCAGGAATGCACCCAGGAGCAGGATTCCCATCAGCACCGGGTAGTCCCGCTTGGTCAGCGAGTCGAAGAAGAGCCGCCCCATACCCGGCCAGGAGAAGACGGTTTCAGTAACCACGGCGCCCGTCAGGTAGAGCGGGATATCGATCGCCACCACGGTCAGGAACGGGATCATCGCGTTGCGCAGCACATGCCGGATCAATACGACCTGCTCCCGAAGCCCCTTAGCCCGCGCCGTGCGGACGTAGTCCTGGCCCAGTACCTCGAGAGTCGACGAGCGCAGGTAGCGGCTCCAGCTCCCGATGCTGCCGATCGCCAGCGTCAGTGCCGGCAGAATCATGTGCTTGATCAGGTCGAATGTCCCACCACCGGTCGCGCTGCGCATCCCGGCCGACGGCAGCCAGCCGAGCTTGACCGCGAACATGATCTGAAGCATCAATCCGAACCAGAAGACCGGCATCGAAAGGCCGAAATAAGCCAGGAACGAGGTGACGTTGTCGAACCAGCCGTACTGGTTGACCGCCGCGCCGATGCCGAAGATCACCGCGACCATGAGCGAGATCGTCAGCGCGACGGTCATCAGATAAACGGTGTTCGGGAAGACATCGAAGATGACATCCCGTACCGGCCGCTGCTGAGAGAAGCTCACACCCAGATCACCCTGCACCAGGTTGGTGATCCACTTCCAGAGCTGGACATGGACCGGCTCATCGAGACCCAGGTTGTGCCGGATCGCCTCCAGCTGCGCCTGGCTCATCCGCCCATTCTTGGCCAGCAGCGTGTCCGGTCCGCCCGGCGCGAGCTGCATGAAGATGAACGAGAGGACCGAGACTCCCAGCAGGAGCGGAATCGCGCCCAGCAGGCGACGGATGACAAACGCGTTCATATCTGCTCACGATGCGGGGCCGGCAGTTCCGCCGGCCCCGCTGAAGGCTGCTATTACTCCGTGACGTACCACTCCTGCGCGTTCCAGAGCAGGCGGTTGAAGGGGCTCGGCCAGAACCCGCCAATGTTCGGCTGTACCGCCGAGTAGTCCTTGCTCCACCAGAGGAAGACGACCGGAGTCTCATCGAAGATGAGGTGTTGGAGTTCGATGTAGATCGCCTTGCGCTTCTCCGGATCCGTCTCCTTCGCGCCGGCTACAGTCAGCTCGTCGACCTTGGCCTGGAAATTGAGCGGGAAGAAGTAGGCGATCGCGTTGCCGCCCGCGCCCGTCGGATCCGGCGGGATCTGGCTGCTGTGCCAGTAGTACATGTTGTCCGGGTCGTTGCTGTTGAACCAGGAGTACATGCAGGCGGTCATCGTGTCCGGGTTGAACTGGTAGCCATCCGGGCTCCAGATCGTCGAGACATCCTCGCTCTTGGCCTCGGTCTTGATACCGATCGAGTTCCAGGACTGGGTGATGACCTGGGCAATCTGCTGGGTAACGGAGTCTCCGGAGATGTACCAGAACTCCATCTTGAATTCCTTGGTCGGGCCGCCCCGGTCCGTGTTCGGGTCGATATCCTTCGACGGGGTCGGTGTCGGACCCTCCCAGACGCCATCGCCGTTCTGGGTCAGACCGGCCTCGGTCAGGAGCTGCTTGGCCTTTTCCAGGTCGTATGGCCGCGGCGTGATGTCGGTCGCGTAAACCGTCGTGATCGGCGCCTGATCAGCGAATGCCCGGACGACGCGGCCCTTCTGGATGTTGTCGATGATGTCCTGGGTCGGGGTGGCGTAGTCGAGCGCCTGCCGCACCTTGGTAATGCGCAGGAAGTCGACATGCTTGAGGTCGAGGTGGCTCCAGGCCATGTTCGGCCGCTCGTAGACATCGACCGTGCCATAGCCGAGCACCTCATCCAGGCGGGATGAGCCGATCGAGCCGGAGCTGGCCGCCATCTGGGCCTCTCCCGTTTGCAGTTGGACCAGTTGCGTGTTGTCGTCCGGGTTGATGCGGTAGATGATCTGGTCCAGTTTCGGCTTCGTGCCCCAGTAGCCGTCGTAGCGCGAAAGTCCGATCTGTTCCTTGGCCTTCCACTCATCGATCTTGAACGGACCCGTGCCGATCGGCGCGCGGCCGAAGTCGCCGCGGAAGTAGTCCGGACCCTTGTCGAAGATCGCGGCCGAGATGATCGCGCCCGAGACCGGGTCGGAGATATAGGCCATGAACGGGGCATAGGCCTCGGTCGTGTTCATGACGACCGTGAAGTCGTCCGGCATGTCGAGCGTCTTGATGTGATCCCAGCCAAGCTGCGAGTAGGCCGTGAAGTCGGGATTCATGATCGCCTTCCAGGTGGCGTCGACGTCCTTGGCCGTGAAGGCCGCGCCATCGTGGAAGGTCACGCCCTGGCGGAGCTTGAACGTGTAGATCAGGCCATCCGTGCTGATCTCAAATGATTCGGCCAGGTCGGGAATGATCTGCTGGTTGCTGTCGTATCGCATCAGACCGCCGAAGACGCCGGTCAGGACATCTGACCCGGTCACCAGCGCAGTGATCCACGGGTTGAGCGTGTCCGGCTCCTCGATGGTGCTGGCGACGAGGACTCCGCCTTCCTTGGGCGTGCCGCTGGGCGCGGTGGGCCCGGTCACTTCCTTGGTGCCGGCAGTCTGCATCCGGACGATCGCGCGATCGCGGCCAAGCGACGGCTTGCCATAGGCCATGTCGGAGGTCGCGTGGAGCATCACGCCGACGACCGGCGCGGCGATGCCGATTTGCGCGGCCCGTTTGACCAGCTGCCGGCGCGAGATGCCGCCGTCGATCCGGGCCTGGATCAGCTCATTGATGTCGTCGAGCGATTCCGGATCGATCGCGCCACGAAACTCGGGAATCAAACGGACCATACTGCTTCCGCTCCTTGGGTTGCCCACCCGTCGCCCAGTGCGAACTGGTCGCATTACTCCCGCGCACGCTGCGCGGGGAAAGTTGCTGAGATAGTCGGTAGCCTACCGTGCAAATCCATTCCGCGTCGAGTGCATCGTTCATCACCTCGATCGGAACACTCGACGTAGTGCCGGCCCCCCGTGGCCGGCATCCAGCTGACGGGACACGCGATTAATTGAGCGGGTCCGGCCATCGTCCCGGCACGCTCGACACCGGAGCGGTCCAGAGGCGGGCCGCGCTACGTCATGGAATCTCAAGAACCGCTCGCCAGATACCACTCGCGGGCGTTCCACAACATGTAGGTGTAGGCGTTGGGCAAGTAGTTGCCGATCGTGTTGGCCGCGGCCGAGTAGTTGTAGTCCCAGAAGAGGTAGATCGCCGGCACTTGCTCGTGCAGCACATCCTGGATCTGAAGGTAGAGGCTCTTGCGCAGCACGACGTCCGTTTCGGCCGCCGCACGGGAGGTCAGGTCGTCGATCTCGCCCTGGAAGCTGTATTCATTGAAGAAGGCCGGCACATTCCCACCCGCACCGCCCGGATGGGTCGGGATCTGCGAACTGTGCCAGTAGAACATGTCGTCCGGGTCGTTCACGTTCGCCCAGCGGTAATAACCGGCAGTCATCCGGTCCGTGAACTGATACCCGGTCGGACCCCACAGCTCGGCCGCCGGCGCGAGGTTGACCCGGCAGGATACGCCGATCCGGGCCCAGCTCTCGGCGACCATCTGCAGAATCGGCTCGGCCTGGGCATCGCCCTTCTCGCCCCACAGATCGATCTCGAAGCGATCGCCGCCCTTTACCAGTTGGCCGCGGCTATTCAGCTTGAACCCGGCCCGCTCCATGAGGTCGCTCGCCTTCTGGTAGTCAAGCGGGCGCGGCCGCAGCGACTGGCTGAAGGCCCAGCTGCCCGGTGCCTGGTCGGCCGCGCCGATCTGCGCGTAGCCGTTCAGCACGGTCTTGACGATCTCGGCCTTGGGCGTAGCGTAATCCAGCGCCTGGCGGACGCGCGTGTCCATTAAATAGGAAATGTTCTTGAGATCGAGGTGGCCCCAGGTCAACCCCGGGAACTGGAAGACGCTCGCGCCATCGACCGTCAGGCTGTCATCGACGTTCTGCGATCCAGGCGTTCCGGTCCGATTCGCGATCTGGATCTCTCCTGCCGCCAGGGACGCGAGTTGCGACGGGTAGTCGGCAAAGATGCGGACCGTGATCCGCTCCAGCCGCGCATCTCCCGCCCAGTGCTTTCCGTACCGCTCGAGGATGATCTCCTTCTGGCGAGCGCTCTTGATCCGGAAGGAGCCGGTGCCGATCGGCTTGGTGTCGAATCGCTCCCGGAAGGCATCGACTCCTTTGTCCAGCTCACTCTTCGGGCAGATCGCACAGGTGGTGAACTGACCGGCGGAGATGCTCGACAGGAACGGCGCGAAGAGCTGGGCGGTCTTGACCACGGCCGTCCTGTCGTCCGGCACGTCGATCGAGGCGATCTTGTCCCAGCCGAGGCGGGACCAGACCGGCAGCTCCTTGTTCATGATCATCTGCCACGACGCGACGACGTCGTGGGCGGTCAGCGTGTCGCCGTTCTGAAAGGTGACATTGGGCCGCATGGTGAAGGTGTAGGTCAGCCCGTCGTCGGAGATCGTGTACCCCTCGGCCAGCACCGGCCGCAGACGCTGGTGGCTGTCGTAGCCGACCAATCCGTCCATCACGCCCGAGAGCACGTCGAAACCCTGAGCGTAGAGGTTGGTGGTATACGGATTCAACGTATCGATCGAGCCGACAACACCGACGATGATCTGGCCGTCCTTGACCTCCTTGCCGGCCGGCTTCGTCTTCTTGCCGTCCGTCACCAGGGTGTCGGCGGCGCGAGCCGAGAGCCCGGTTGCGTTGAGCAGGATCCCGGTCACGCCGGCGGCCAAGCCGAGGTCCCGGGCGCGGGCGATCAGACCACGGCGAGAGATCCGGCCGTTCAATCCCGCGCGGAGAAGATCATTGGCGGATTGCAGCGAGGTCAGGACGCGGTCGTCGTCAGGAATGGTCACCAGCAAATCCCCAGGGTGCGACTCAGCCATGCATTGGATATGCGGGGAACACAAAGCGGTGGATTGATTGTACCCCGGCTTGGGTTGAGGGAACGGGGGCCAGACGTAGTGGCGAGGCTCCGTAATCGCCTTGAGTTGCCCAACGGTCGGGTTCGTGGCGCTGGCGAGTGGTCATCCGGCGCCGCCCGGGCGTAAACACCCGGGCTGAGACATGAACCCGGCTGAAGCCGGCTGTGGTTTTGGGCGCACGGGGTAGCTTTCTTTCTCCGAGTTGAAAATCGGGG
>DASQCG010000103.1:0-9298 GCA_035634825.1 Thermomicrobiales bacterium
CAGACCCCGCTTCATACCCCACTCGTAGATCTGGCTCGTGAACAGGCCCAGGAAGATATAGAGCGAGCTGAACGTGGCGACGTTGAGCCAGGCCGAGCCGAACAGGTGGTAATCCTCGTTGGCCGGGTCCATCAGCACATAGCCGAACACCGCCAGCAGCATGACTCCGTACCCGAGCGACCGCCGCCAACCCGAGAACGGCAGCCGATTCCGCAGCAGCACGTAGATCAGGATCGTGACGATGCCGAGCGCGCCGGTCAGCACGCCCAGGAACAGCGTCCCTTCCAAAGTGATCTTCCCGACCCGGTTGCCGTTGTCGGTCAACATGAACCGGTTGCGATCGACGGTCAGGAACCCGGCCACGCGCATTGCCAGGCGGGAGACGACACCCGCCGCGAACCCGCCCGCAAAGCCGGCCGCGACCATCCAGGCCAGCCGCATGATCCAGCACGAGATGACGTTCCCGCGAGAAACCGCGCCGGCTTCGGCCTGCGGAACACTCGGAGCCGCGAACTCGGGACGCCAAAGCTCGGACGTACCGGCAATTACATTCGTCCAGATTAGGTTCTCGAGGTCCGCGTTGATGGACACCCCGGATTCCGCAGCGGTGATCTGGCGCACGGTCTGGATCAACTCAGGCTCTACCCCGACTCGGTCCACCGGGTTGCCGGCCAGGAGCGTGTCCCAGGCAACGCTCAATTCCGCAGCCTTGTGATCGAGATCGTTGCCCATCATCGTGCCTCTTCCATCTGCAGGACCGGAACTGCCAGCAACTTCCGGAGACGAGCAACCGCGCGATATTGCATCTGATCGATCGCATTCCGCGATTTCCCGAGCGCGGCAGCGATCTCGTTCGCGCTCAGCCCGGCCAGCCGGAGCTCGATGATCGAGCGCTGCTCGTCCGTCAGTTGCCTGAGCGCCGCCGTCAGCGACTGTCGCTCATCGCCGGCGATCGCCAGCTCTTCCGGGCCGACGGCTTCGTCCGTCACCTCGATCGACTCGTCCAGAGTCTCAACCGGGCGGGCGGCGCGGTAGTGATCGGTAACCACGTTTCGCGCGATCGTGAACAGCCACGGTCGAAACGATTGCGCCTGGCAGGCGCCGATGTTGGCCAGGGCACGGGTGAAGATCGCGCTCGTCGCATCGGCGGCATCTGTCTCCGAGTTGAGCCGGCGACAGCAGAACCGGAACACGTCGTTGACGTAGCGGCGATACAAGTGCTCGAACGCCGGCAACGCATGTTGCGCGGCCCGGACAAGCTGATCGTCCGACGCTTCCTTTCCTGGTAAGACGATTCCGGTCATGGCCTCCACACGGTCGCGTTCATGCGTTCTTCACCTCTCCGGAATAGGAGACGGCATAAGCGCTATTCTCTTACGGGTCCCGGCGAAACCATTGATTTCCTGCCCGTCCTGGCGGGTTACTTACCGGTCGGAAAGTGTGTATACTGTTCCTCCCGATACGACCGGCCCGCCCACACCGAGCGTCCCGTCGCGTCGGGTCCTCTCGTCGCCGAGACCCGCTTCCACGGTTCATGGCTGCGCCGGCGGAATATCACCGCGGTACGGTCATGGAGGAGTTCGTTTGTGAGCCACCCCAACGGTCGTCCCACTTCCTCTCGACCCCAACCCGAGCACAACCCCTGGATCATTCTGATCGTGCTCTGTACCGCGGTCTTCATGCTGTTACTGGACACGACGATCGTCAACAACGCCCAGGTCAAGATCCGCGAGGGCCTCAATGCGAACCTCACCGAGATCCAGTGGGTGCTCGACTCCTACATCCTGACCTACGCGGTGCTGCTCCTCTCGCTTGGCCGCCTGGGCGATATTTTCGGGCGCAAGCGGCTCTTCATGCTCGGCATGGCGATCTTCACGGTCGCGTCGGGCCTTTGCGGCATCTCCTCCTGGCTCGGCGCCCAGATCGGCGTTTCCGGCGTCAACATGCTGATCGCGTCCCGCGTGCTGCAGGGCGTCGGTGGCGCGATGATGATGCCGCAATCCCTTTCCCTTTTGACCGTCAACTTTCCACCCGAGAAGCGCGGCACCGCGATGGGTATCTGGGGCAGCGTCGTCGGCCTTGGCGCAGTCGCCGGACCGCTGATCGGCGGCTACCTGGTCACGCACTACGCGTGGGAATGGGTCTTCCTGATCAACTTGCCGGTCGGGGTCGCCGCCCTGATCGCGGCCTCCCGGATCATCCCCGAATCGACCGACCCGAATGCCAGCCGCAAGTTGGACTGGACCGGGCTGATCCTCTCCGGCGTGGGTATTTTCCTCTTCGTCTACGGGATCATCGAAGGAAACATCAAAGGCTGGGGCAACCCGCAGATCTACGGATCGATCATCCTGGGTCTGATCCTGGTTGCCGTCTTCGTCTGGTGGGAACTCCGCGTTCCTGATCCGATGATGAAGGTCGAGCTCTTCCGGATCCGTAACTTCTCCATCGGGAACGTCGTCGCGCTGGCGGTCTCGTTCGGGATGCTCGGCATCTTCTTCCCGATGACGATCTATCTCCAGGGCATCCTCGGCTACTCGGCCATCAAGGCCGGCCTGGCGATGTCGCCGATGTCGATCACGATCCTCGTCTCCGCCCCGTTCTCCGGCCGCCTGAGCGACAGGATCGGGACGCGCTGGATCCTCTTCGGCGGCCTGCTGACCATGGTCGTCGGGATCTTCGCCATCATCCGGGCTTCAACGCTCGACGCGACGCCATGGACCTTGCTCCCCTCGCTGGCACTCACCGGCCTGGGCATGGGCTTCACGTTTGCGCCGATGACCGCAGCGGTGATGCGGGACGTGCCGCCCCGGATCGCCGGCAGCGCCTCCGGCATCCTCAACACGATGCGCAACATCGGCCAAGTCCTCGGGATCGCGGTGCTCGGCTCGGTGCTCCAGCATCAGGTCTCGGTCCATGTCGACAACAACCTGCAGCCGATCGTGACCGATACAGCGACCCGCACCAGATCGTCGACTATGCACAGCAAAGCCAGTTCGAGCGGATCGCCGGCCTCGTGCCAACCGAGCAGCTCGGCGCCGTGTTCGACGCGGTCCGCGCCGGTTTCACCAGCAGCGTTCACGACACCTTCACCGCCGGCGCCCTGATCTGCCTGGTCGCCGCTGCGGTTGCCTTCTTCCTCCGCGACCCGGTTCGGGAACAACTGCCCAAGACAGCCGAGCGGGAAGTGGCCGCGCCGGTCGCCGCGGATTGATCTTCGAACACCTATCGTCCTACGATTGACACGATTTTGTAATACTGATCACGTGGATCAGATATTTTCGCATTGCATCTCGCGTACCCTGTAGTTATAGATGCGGAGGGCTGCTTTTCCTTCCTGCCAGTGCTTCTTCGGAGCAGCCCTCTTGCATCTTCTTGCCTGTGTGTGGGCGCTGATTCCGGCCGACCTACGGACGGTCCGGACGCGCCAAAACGAAGAGGGCGGAGTCGTGGTTGATTCCGTCAGGAGGGACGAAGCATGCCGTCGATACGTATTCCCGTCACACCGATCATGGGTACGGCCGACCGCCGTTCGCTGCTGAAAATGGCCGCGGCACTCGGTATCGCCGCGCCGGCCGCCGGGTTCGGCGCCGACGATATACGCGCCCAGGAACACGACCATGCCACGCCGGTTCCGGGCGGTATTCCGCAGGGCGGCACCGGCGACGCAACCCCGATTCCTGGCGAAATTGCCCCGTTCAAGCGCTACGACCCGATTCTCCCGCCGGCCCAGGCCGGTCCGCACGACATCGTGGTCGAGGCGAAGGACCAGACGCTCTACGTCGCCAAGGACGTGGCCTATGCGGCCTGGACGTTCGACGGCACCGTGCCGGGTCGCGTCTTTCGCGTAACCGAAGGGGATACGGTCAACTTCACGCTCAAGAACTCGGCCCAGATGGCCCACTCGATGGACTTCCACTCGGCCAAGACGCCACCGAACGTGAACTACAAGACCATCAACCCGGGCGAGGAGTTCTCGTGGTCATATACCGCGACGACACCCGGCGCCTACATGTACCACTGCGGCACACCGCCGGTCCTGATGCACATCGGCGCCGGCATGTACAGCGGGATGATCGTGGATCCCAAGGAGGGCTGGTCGCCAGCGCAGGAACTCGTTTTCGTTCAGAGCGAGTACTACCTGATCGACGGGGGGAACGGCATCAAGTTGCCCGACTTCAAGAAGATGATGACCCTGAACTTCATGGACTACACCGTCTTCAACGGCCACGCCACGCAGTATGTCGACGAGCCGATCGATGTGAAGGTTGGCGAGCCGATCCGCATCTTCGTGGTCAATGCCGGGCCGAATGTCTGGTCCAGCTTCCACGTCGTCGGCGCGATCTTCGACAAGGCCTACATCAACGCTAATCCGAAGAATGAGCTGCACGGTCTCCAGTCGATCACGATCGGACCCGGCGACGGCGCCTGCGTCGAGTTCACGGTCGAGGAGCCGGGCCACTACGTCGCCGTCAATCACGCCTTCGGACACGCCACCCATGGCGCGGTCGCCGTTCTGAACGCGACCTAGTCCGTCGAAGCGAGGAAGGCAGGAGCGGGAGTAGCAGCGTGACAGGCCCGATGACCGACACCTATATATCGATTGCCGAGCAGCTGGCCCAGATTCCGCCCCACGAATCCGGCAAGCGGTCCGTGATCCTGACCAAGACCGACCAGCTGCGCGTCATCCTGCAGCGCATGACAGCCGGGGCCGAGCTGCGCGAGCATTCAGCTCCCGGCCAGATCACGCTGCACGGGCTGAGCGGCAGATTCCAGGTGACGGCGAATGGCGACACCTTTACCGTGACCGACGACTCGCTGATCACGCTCGGCCCCGGCATCCGCCACAACGTCGTCTGCGAGCAGGACGGCGCGTTCCTGCTCACGATCGCCTGGCCGCACGGACCCGACCCAGTCTCGTCAGGAGAGGCGTAGCGGCGGGTGGATCGACTGACGAGCATCATGCTCCGGTTGGCGCTGGTCTGGCTCATGATCGGGTTCGTGATCGGTGGGCTGATGCTGACCGATCGCAAAGTGCCCGGGGACTGGCGACTCTGGCTCTCCCCCGGGCACGGACACATGCTGTTCGTCGGCTGGTTTCTGCAGTTCGCGATCGGTGTTGCCTACTGGCTCCTCCCCCGCAAGCGAACGCCGAATCAGCCCATCGGATATGCGGAGCGCCCGGCTTACCTGGCGGTAGCCGCGCTCAACATCGGGCTGACGTTGCGCGTCGCCGGCGAGGCAGCGGAGCGATCCGGCCACGCCAGCGACCTGACCTTCGTCGTCCTGGCGATCGCCGCCGTGCTGCAGATCCTGGCAGCGGCGATCTTCGTTACCCAACTCTGGCCGCGCGTTGCGGCCAGGCCGATCCGTTCCGGTACGTCGTCTACAAAAGGAGCTTCAACATGACCGAGACGACTAACACCCCGATTACCGACATCCTCATTCGCGACCTCGTCGAGCAATACCCCGACACGATGGGCGTGCTCGCCCCGCTGGGCATCGATCTCTGCTGCGGCGGCGGACATCCGCTCGGTGAGGCGCTCGACCTGCATGAGATCGACCGCGCGAGCGTCATGCCGCAGATCGAGCAGATCGTCGCCACGCAGGACAGCACGAAGGGATAGCACCGTGGGGCGGCACCTCGTACCAGCGACAATCCTCGCGGCGACGCTGGCGTTCGCGGTCGCCGCCCTCACCGCCGGCCTGGTTCCCTACCGCGGCTGGTGGTGGAACCCGGCCGTCCGGCTCGCGGTCGTTGGCGGGATCACTCCGATGATCTACGCGGTCAACATCCGGATCGTGCCGGTCTTCTCCCGGCGGAACTGGCGGTCCGGGACGCTGCTGCGGGCGCAAATCATCCTGACCGTGGCCGGCGCATGGCTCCTCTTCTTCGGCGGCACCGAGCGCAACCGGGACGTCGTCACCACCGGCTTCTTGCTGGCCTGGGTCGGCGGCATTCTCTTCCTGGCCAACACCTTCGCCCTCTTCCGGCAAGAGCCGCTCAAGAACCGGCCGGCGCCGCCCCTGCCCTACCCCGAGCACCGCGCCGTCGACAAGATCGCGACGCGGTTCACCAGCCTCTCGGGCCTCTTCGTCCTGCTCGGCCTCAGCATCGGCGTCTACGTCCAGCTTTGGCCGCCGCGAACCGGCCGCTGGGACCTCGTCTGGGCGCACACGATGCTGGTCGGCTTCTTCCTGTCCATGGTCTCCGGCGTCTGTTACCACGTGCTGGCCCGCTGGACCGGCCACAAGTGGCAATCACTCCGGTTGATCCAGATCCACTTTTATGTCACGCTGATCGCTCTGCCGCTGATGCTGATCGCGCTAGCCACCAATGACCAGACGCTTTTCAGCTACGCCGGGCCGATCCAGGGTCTTGCCCTCTGGCTCTTCCTCTGGAATATCGCCCCGATGGTCTGGCGCATGGGCGGTCCGACTCGAGTCGCGCTCGTCCTTGCGATCGCCGCACTGCTGTCCGGGGTCTTCCTGGGCGCGATGTTCGCCGGTCACCCGGTCGTTGGCGTCCATTATCGGATCGTCCACGCCGACCTCAACCTCTTCGGCTGGACGGGACTGCTGATCTCGGGCGTCGCCTACTACCTGGTGCCGCGCTTCTTCGGCCGACCCCTGCGCTGGCCCCGGCTGGCGGCGATCCAGGTCGGTCTGCTGGCCGCGGGGATCACCGCGAGCGCGCTGGCCTGGACCTGGCGGATCGAAAAGGGCGGCGCGAGTGATCTCATCACCGCGAGCCAGGGTGTGGTCGCGCTCGGATTCGTCTTGCTCGGCGTGATCGTCTCCGGCACGCTCGCCTTCGGCAAGTCAGGTCAGGCCACGGTCTCGGCCGTGCCGATGGTCAAGCAATTCAAGCGCCCGCAACCACCACTCCAGCCAACCGGCCACTGATCAATCCATTTCCAAATTTGGGACTTCCGGCGGCGTGTCCCGACTTGGGCAATGTGTTATTTCGTGTACGTACGGTATATGATTGCGCAAGTTCAGCCGGGCCAGGGTGGCCAGGAGCATTGCCGGAATGACAGAGAACCAACCCGAGCCTACGGTTGTCGTGAACACGGAGCAACCGGTCGAGAAGAAATCTGGATGGCGTCCCTTCGGCCGGGGGAACAACGAGCCGCCTGATCACGAGATCGAGCGGATCACGATCCGGTCGTATCCCAAGATTATCTTCCTCTATCCATCGGTCATATTCGCCTTCATCGCTGCCATCTTTAGCTCGGCCGACTGGGGAAGCCCCGACAACTGGGGGCTCGCCTTCATGATCGTGCTTGCCTGCAATTTCTTCGTACTTGCCTTCGATTTCCCGCGCACGGCGTCATTGACACTCTTCTTCTCGATCATCGCGATCGTGCTGGCGGCGATCCTGCTCAACGAACGGGCCGAGTTCCTGCCGGCCCTCGCCGACAAGACCGGCAACCTGAAACCGGCCGCCAACGCGACGTTCTACTGGATGTACGCGATCATCACGGCCCTCATCATCGGGATCACCTGGTTCATCCACCGCTTCATCGATTACTACGAGGTGCTCTCGAACGAGATCATCCACCACCACGGCATCCTTGGCGGCATCGAACGGATGCCGGCGCCTGGTGTCCGACTCGAGAAGGACATCACCGATGTCTTCGAGTATCTGCTGCTGCGGTCAGGCCGATTGATCATCACGCCGGCCGGCGAATCGCGCTCGATCGTCATGGACAACGTGCCGAACATCAACCACGTCGAGGACGGCGTCAAGGCCATCCTGGGTGTCACCGAAGTCAGCTTCCGCCAACGCGACGCCACCCTGCGCTAGCCTACGGGCCGGCACAATCGATCAATTGGACGAGAGCGATCCCGGCTGGAGGATCGCTCTTGTCATGTGTTGCGACTTTGGGACGTCCCGGCTCTCGCCGTCAACGCTCCCGCCACGACGCCCGGCTTATGCTTGGGTCGAAGGCTGCCGGCATGCCGGCGGTCCAGATCGTCTACCCAGCGAAAGGAGCGTCCAATGACGGTCGTTACCCAACCTCTGCGGGACGAGCACAATGAGCTGTTCCCGCACGTCGATCAACTGCGCACCGCCGCCGACGGTGCCGGCGAGAGTGATGCAGCGACGCTTGAGGCGGTCCGGGAATCGCTCGATTTCCTCGAGCATCACCTCATCCCGCATGCCGAGGCGGAGGACCGCGTCCTCTACCCGGTCGTCGCCCGGATCATGGGCGCGCCGGACGCGACCGCAACCATGCGCCGCGATCACGTCGAGGTCGGCAAACTGACCACCGAGCTGGGCATGCTGCACGAGGAGCTCGCCTCCGACGGCGGGAGCCCGTTCCTCTACCGCGAGCTGCGCCGAGTGCTCTACGGCCTCTACGCGCTGATCGACCTCCACTTCGCCAAGGAAGAGGAGGTCTACCTCCCCATCCTCGACGCGCACCTGTCAGCGGAGCAAGCAGCCGAACTCTTCCACACCATGGAAGCCGCCGCCAATCACGCAAAAGGCCACGCCCACGCCGGCTGACCGCTAATCGATGCCGATCAGGATGGTGTCGTTTTCGATTTTGAGGGGGTACATCACGTTGGGAACGACGACCGGCATGTTGGCCGGCATGCCCGTCTTGATCTCGAAGGCGCCGCCGTGCAACGGGCACTCCAGCTCGTCGCCGACGATCTCGCCGTCCGCGAGGGAGGCGTACTCGTGGGTGCAGCAGTCGCCCATCGCGTAAATCTCGCCCTCGAAGTTGATCAGGCAGATCGGCTCATCATCCGGCCCGGCCTCGACGTACTTGAGCTCGCCGGGGCCGATATCCCCGACCTTCGCGACGGGGTAATAGACCAGGTTCTTCGTCGCGTCAGTCACCGTGGGAATGGGCCTCCTTGAGGGCAACGCTCAGCTTGAGCACGTTCAGCCCGAGCGTCGCGCACTTCATCCGCGCCGGGCTGACCGGAATCCCGATTTCCTCGAGCAGGTCGTCCTTCGTGATCTGCAGGACTTCGTCGAGCGGCTGACCCTTGATCATGTCGGTCAGGATCGAGGTCGACGCCATGCTGACCGCGCAGCCACGGCCGGAGAACTTGACGTCGGTCACGATGCCGTCCTCGACCCGCAGGTCCATCCGAACTTGATCACCGCACAACGGGTTGCTGTCCTCGGCGGTGTAATCGGCCGGGTCAAGCTCCCCGAAGTTGTGCGGGTTCTTGTAATGGTCGAGGACGATCTCTTTGTAGAGGCTATCCATCAAGTGACTCCGCTAGGCGAGGCCGAAGACGGATCGGGCCCGAAGCAGCGCCTCGACCAGCCGATCGA
>DASQCG010000104.1:0-9783 GCA_035634825.1 Thermomicrobiales bacterium
TGAACGCAGGGGCCCGGCCGGATACATCCCGCCGGGCTCAGTGTTGTCAAGAATAGCGACCGTCTCCTCTTCGAAGCAGAGCAACGGACGAGGGAGTCAATTGTCAATGTGGCTCGTCGACCTATAACACCCGCGCGGTCAGGCCGGCCATTCTTGAGGCCTCGGCGAGCATTTCGGTCTTCTCCGGTGTCAGGCCGACCAGGAAGCAGATCGCATGCGCGCAGCCGGCGTCGGCGTACGTGCGGAGCTTCTCGGCGACGTGCTCGACGGGACCCTTCACGACCCGAGCCGGATCGTACGAATCGGCCGCCGGAACCTCGGCGGCGAAATCGATCATGACGCCGGCGGTCTTGATCAGCATCGCGGGATCGCGGCCGATCCGCTCGCAAGCGGCATCTTGCTTCGCGGCTGCATCCGAATAGCCGTCGACATCGCCCCACCAGGCTGTGTTCCACTGGTCCGCAAATCGCGCGGTCAACTCCATCATCCGCGGCTGCTTGGATGCGATCAGGACCGGGATCCCGCCCGGCCGGTCATCGGGTGGGACGAGGACGCAGTCTTCTGCCTGGTAATGCTTCCCCTGGAAGGAGACCTTGCCATCGCGGAGCAGCGGCCGGATGATCGACATCGCTTCCTCGAACATGCTGACCCGATGCGTGAACGGGATTCCGAATGCCTTGAACTCCGGCTCATGCCAGCCACATCCGACGCCGAGAATGATCCGGTGACCAGCCACGGCATCGAGCGAGACGGCCTCCTTCGCCATCACCGTCGGGTTGCGGAAGGCGGTGCAGAGGACCATCGCGCCGAGCTCGATTCGCGACGTTGCCTCGGCAATTCCGGCCCAGATCGTGAAGGCCTCGTGACTGGCCCGGTCCACGAAGTCGGGCGGCATGCGGAAAATGAGATGATCGGTAATCCAGGCCGAATCAAGCCCCTCCCGCTCCGCCGTCAGGGCGACGGCCTTTACCTCAGCATACGTGGGCGCGAACACGTTCGGCCCTTGTTGGGGAGCGTGGAGCGGGATGATAACGCCGACCTTCATGCAATCTGTCCTTTCGCAATCAGCAAATCGCTGTATGAGCCGGGAATCGCCTCCAGACCCGCCAATCCCAACCAGTCAACAACTTCATCGAACTCGGCCCGGCCGATCGCATCGCTGCCTGGCTCGTTGCCGAGCACGGTCTCGAGTTCCACGTACCAGCCCAATCCATCGACCTCGTCCAGGTGGATGCGTGTCGAGTGCCAGATCGCGACCGTGCGCTGCTTGCGAACAATCATCAGTTCGGCCAATGCATCGCATAGCGCGGCGTTCAGCGAAGCAACCTGATCCAGCGCGACCGGGATGCGACGATACGTGCTGGTGCGGACGCCGGCGTCGTCCGGACGGTGGTACTGGATCAGCTCCGCGCATCGCTCGCCAGCGGCATCGATCTCGCGGAGCTTCAACCGGCCGTGCGCCACGCGAAAGTAGGTATCGATCTGGCAAAGGTGAATGATCGAGGAAAGTCGGCGTTCGTTCAGGCGCTGCTGGATAACCGCCAATTGCCCGGGCGTGCAGGCCACCTTGATCTCGATGTTCTGCGGCACTGCCCGGTTCCCCTTCCTCGCGGCAGTCTATCCGAACCGGCGGCGCGTCACTGAAGGCGCGGCCTGGTCGAGTACAATCGCCGGGTGAAAATGGCGCATTGCGTAGCTGTTTGGTCGACGGAGGATTAACGGAAATGCCGCTTCTCAGGAAGAAACGAAATCCCGGCCAGCCGGCCTGGTTCGACCTGGAGGCGCCGGCCGAGAAACAGGTGCCGAACGGGTGGCGATTCTCGCTCAAGGGCTCGCCGCGCCATTACGACGACGTCAAGAAGATCATCGAAGACGATCCAGGCGCGCGGCTCTACTTCAGCGAAGCGCTGACGTACGAGCGCGGCGCCGGCGTCGCCCTTTGGCGGATCGAGGCGACCAGCTTCGCCTGGCTCAAGCCGCTTTATGCCTGGTGGGCCGAGATGGAGCGAGTCGAGCCGATCCGCTTCACCTTCTTCCTGTACCTGCCGAACGACCCCAAGCACGCCGAGCTGGACTTGCGCCTGCACACGCCGGACGAGGTCGAGCGATTCGTGCGCGAGAACGCGCCCCGCTCCGAAGCAGAAGCCCAGAAGGCAGCACGCCGCTTCTAGAAGCGCCCACGACGCAGGCAGCGCAATTCAACACGACAAGACAAACGGGCCGGGGACTGCTCCCCGGCCCGTTGCGTTCGCGTGCGCCTAGTAGTGGATCCAGATTCTGGTGCCGTACGTGGCCCAGTTCCAGAGCCATTCCGCAAACCAGAGCGGCAAGTTCACGCAGCCATGGCTCATGGTTTGGCCAAAGTTGTTGTGCCAGTACGTCCCATGCAAGGCGTGCCCGTAATTCGTGAAGTACTGCGTCCACGGCACGTCCGGAACGTAGTAGCACTCGCCCTGGATGCAGCCGGCCATGGTGTCGTACCGGTAGCGATACAGGATGTAGAAGGTGCCGGTCGGCGTATCGAAGCCGGGCCGGCCGGTGCTGACCAGCGTGCCGTTGACCTTGGTGTTGCCGACCCACGCAGTCAGGTACTGGGCGCTCAGGTTGACCTCGACCCACCGTTCCGGCGGAACCGGCTTGGCTGGGCACGCCTTGTAGAGCTTGCCCACGTCCGTCGAGATCCGCACGCCATCCTTCTCATATGCAGAGTTGGTGAAGATGAAGTCCTTGGTCAGGATCGTGCCGTACTTGGCGCCGGTGCCGGATTGGTAGATGGCTGTCTGGCCGGGCTTCAGCACACGCCGGGGCATGATCGCGAACGGCTCGTCGGCGGTTGGGTCGATGTAGGTCGCGATGCCCTTGAGCGTGATCCAGCCGGCGCCGTTGTTGGTGACGCGGATCGACTCCGGGTCGGTGGTGCAGCTTAGGGTGACTTTGAGATCGCTCAACTTGCCCAGCGGCGGCGGGGGCGGGAGTGGCTTGGGATCGCACATCTTGACGGCCGTGCCGACCGATGTCTCGATCTGCACGCCCTCGCTGTCGTAGGCGCTGTTGGTGAAGAGGTAGCTCTGGGTCAGGACCGTCCCGTATTTTGCGCCCGCGCCGGACTGGAACATCGCGGTCGTGCCCGGCTTGAGAGTTCGACTGATCGTGAACGGCTCACCGGCGATGATGTCCTTGAAGGTGCCGAGCTTGGTCAAGTCGATATTCTCGGCGCCGGTGTTGGTCACGCGCACCGTCTCAGGCGAGGTCGTGCACTTGAGCGTGATCTGGATGTCGGTCAGCACGGCGGCCGAATTGAAGTCGGGTGCCTCAGTGGCCGTGGCCTCCGGAGTCGCAGTCGCGTCCTCGGTGGGCTCGGCGATCGGGGTGCCGTCAACCGGCGACGCTTCCGCCGTCGGCAGATCGACGGTCGGCTCAGTAGCCTCGGGTGAGGGCGAGACGTCCGGAGTCGCCTCGTCAACCGTCGGCTGTTCCTCGACGACCGGCGTCGCCTCTTCGGTTTGTGCGGAAACACTGATTGGGGCGGCCGTCATCAACGGCGTGGCAAGCAGCAGTAATGCTATGAGCCACGCAAAGCCCACAGACCCTAGACGACGCATTGAACCCTCCCCAACCCAACCGATGAAGCCGCCAACCCAGTTCTACTTACTAATACGCCAATCTGCGGGACTTTGTTTCATCCTATTGGCCAGAGCGGGGAGGGTCAATAGGTCAATCCGCCGCGTGTTGCCCGGCCTCCACTTCGAGCGATTCGTCCGAGCCCGGCAACGCCACGACCGGCGTCCGTTCGGGGTGCACGCGCCAGCAATCCTGGACGGCGTGCGTGGCGCCGCAGCGGGCGTAGTCGAGCTCATCGTGGAGCGACCAGCCGAGCGCGCAGCGCATCAGGAGCGCCTGCGTCCGTGTCGGATGGTGCGCAGCGGACCGAATCAACATCGGACAGCCGAGATTAATTGTCTCCGCCGCGAACTCGTCGTTCGCCGGAGCCGGCGAGTGTGTGCGATATGCCATTGCGCAAGCCTTTCCCCGGGCAATGGCACGCTGCGGTTTGCTGGACCAGCTTCGTCAGCGCATCTGAATCAGGCGAGGTGCGGGTTCGTCTCCTGGATGAAAGCGATCCAATTCAATCTTCGCGATGTCCGGAGACGCGTGCTGCGGAGCAGAGCGTCCGAATCAGAAGTTGCGCAGTGTGCCAAATATCGGGATCACGTGGCAGCGCAATTGCGCCACCGTCTGGAGTATAGGGGAGCGAGGCGCGCTCCGTCTGCCCGGGACTATTCGCGGGCTGTCCACCGGCGGAAATTGGCGCTGACGCGGGTCGCTCCATTTGTCGCCAACGAGCGCACACCGTTCGCGACCTGCCTGGCCAGCCAGATCGTCGTGTCGCGGACCGCCTTCAGGTCGTCGTCGATCTGCTGCGTCGTGATGCCTGCCCGCTCGAGGTGGGGGTACGCGACTTCCTTGGGCGTCATCCGCACGGCAAATCGAATCGCGATGAGTAACGCGGCGAGGTCGTCCATCTGCCCGGCGATCGGAATGATGCCCGGCACAAGGTCGATCGGCGAGATGGCATAGGCGCCCGCCGCGACCAGCGATGCCTTGGCGGTGGCCGGCACATCCGGATCCCGGGCGAGATCGGCGCCGAGGCGCGCGTACATCGGCAACCGAGTCACCATCTCGAGATACGGACCGATGATAGGGTGGTCCTGGGCGACGCGGCTCAGTCGCTGGAGCGACTGGACCATGTCACTGGACCGGAGACTGGCTCGAAAGTTCATGTCGCCTCCATGGGCGAAGGGCTCGCCACCGGCGTGGCCCGGTCTGGCGCGCCGACCGGAATCAGCGGTGAGGCCTGCTCGCAGATTGCAACCAGGTACCGAATGCCGGAGCGTACCCATCCATTGTCGCGACCGGTCGTCAAGTCGGCAACTACCCAGGCATCAATCTGCCGAACCGACTGAACCGTCGCGAAGTCGGACACCTTGCCGCCCAGCCCGAGGTGATTCGCATAACCCGATCGCCAATCTGCCTCGAGAATCGGGAGGAGCGCCGCTGCCGTGTCGCGGTCGTCGTAGTTGGACCAAACCGATGTCACCGGTGTCCCAGAATCATCGACATGGTAGAGGACAGCCAGAGCGCGGCCCGAAGGCTCCGTGAAGTCGGTTTTCCGCCACCCCTGGGCAACCCCGCAATCGATAGCCAGATCCCGCTGATCCTCGACCATGATCCCGGACAGGCCGGGCGTGATGTTTGTCGGGTCGACGGATGGGTCGGTCGCAAGCGAACCCGACACGCCGGCCGCGGCATCGAGCGAGCGGCGGACAGCGCGCTCATCCCACCCGATCACGACCCGATCCTGGTAAACGGCAATTGCGTTGGAGGCGTGAAGATCGTCGCCTTCGATGACTCGACTGGTGTCAATCTGAGCCGGACTGAGCCAGATCGGCACTGAGCGGTATAGTGTCGACCGATAGTCCGCCTGCCCCAGCCGCGACGTGATCTCGGCAGCATCGAATGTGCCGGTGAGAACGGTCACGCCCGCTCCCGGCGCGGATGCCCAGCCGGTGACCTGCGAGGCCGAGATTCCCGTCGTTCGCTGCCACTCGCTGCTGCGGCCCAGGGCAAGGGGCGGCGGCAGAATCGACAGGCGGTCACTCGCGCTTGTCAGGTCAAGTGGTGCGCCCGGTTGTTCCACCCAGGCGGCGTATGCCCGGCGAGACTGGTCGGTCGCCGGCAGCCAGCCCAGCAAATCGACGACCGGATTCGCGCGCACGGTTGGGTCAAAACTGGAGTCGGATGACCGGCCGATCAGGGTCAGGCCGAGGATCAGCGCCGCAGCCACGACCGCGATCGCCGACAGAAGTCGCCCGCTCCGTAACCGCTCCGGGAACCACGCCAACCTCATCCCGGCGAACTACCGGTCAGCGAACTGGCGAAGCACAAACAGCGCGTTGGCCGGTCGCTCGGCGATCCGGCGCGTGAAGTACGGGTACCACTCGGTGCCGAACGGAACGTAGACGCGCATCCGGTAGCCGTCCGCGACCAATGACGTCTGGGCGTCCCGGCGAACACCAAAGAGCATCTGGAACTCGTATCGATCGGGCGGGATCGCATTGTCGGTCGCGAACTCGCGCGCGGCATGGATCAGCTTCATATCGTGGGTGGCGATTGCCGGGTAGGTACCGTGTTCCAGTAACAGGTACATGAGGCGGAGGTAGTTGTCGTCGACTTCGGTGCTGCTCGGATACGAGATGCTCGAAGGCTCGGCATAGGCGCCCTTGACCAACCGGACCCTGGCCTTGCGAGCGATCATCTCCTCGATGTCCGCTCGCGCGCGATACAGATAAGCCTGGATGACGATGCCAACCTGCTCGGGAAACTCGTCGTGCAGACGCGCGAACAGCTCCATCGTCCGCTCGACGTATGCACTGCCTTCCATGTCGACCCGGACAAAACCGCCGACCTCCCGCGCTGTCTCCAGGATCGCGCGGGTATTGACCATTGCAGCCTCGTCGCTGAGATCAAGACCGAGCATGGTCAGCTTGACCGAGATGTTGGGCTCGAGCTGATGCGACTTCAGTTCCCGCATGGAATGCTGGAATGCCGCGACCGCCGCCGCGGCTTCCTCCGGCGTCGCCACGTTCTCGCCAAGCTGGTCAAGTGTGGCGGTGATGCCGCGCTCATGGAGTTCGATGACTTTGGGGAGAGCTTCGGTAAGTGATTCGCCGGCCACAAACCGGTCGACGAGGTGCCGCTTGATCAGGTGGTTTGAACGGGTGAAGCGCTCAACCTGCGAACGCTCGGCAATCGTGAGAATAGGGCGCCGAAACCACTGCATCTGATCACCGGTCCATGCGTAAGCGAACGTACAGCAACGATCCCGCGCAGTATCACCGGACGGCCGATCGCATGTCCATTCCGGCTCACCGGCTCGGCTATGCTTCGGGCATGACTGACGTGCCAGGAATCGAGTTTCCGGTCGCAACGACGATCCGGGATCAGCTCTACGACCGGATCGAGATGTCGGCCGAGGAGCTGGCGCTGCTCAATACGCATCCATTCCAACGGCTCGAACGAATCCAGCAGCTGGGCTTCGCCTCGCGCGTCTGGCCCGGCGCGCGGCACACCCGCTTTGAGCATTCGCTCGGCGTGCTCTTCCTGGCTCGCAAGGCGCTCAGCCACCTGCGCACGCGCTATGGCGACGCGGTCGTCCCACTCGACAGTGCGCGGACGGTCGCCGCGGCTGCCCTCCTTCACGATGTCGGCCACTACCCCTTCTCCCATGCGATCGAGGAGTTGGGCGACCCGGTTCGTCCGCATGAGGTCGTCGGGCGCGACTTGATCACGAGCGATCCGATCGCCTGCGTGCTGCGGGAGCAGTGGGGCGTTGATCCAGACCGGGTCGCCGCGGTGATCGACCCTCATGGTTATGAGCTCAATCCACCTGACCGGATGCTGCGCGCGCTGCTCTCCGGACCACTGGACGTCGACAAGATGGACTACCTGCCGCGCGACGCCCGAGCCTGCGGTGTGCCCTATGGCGGCGTCGACACCGAGCGATTGATCAGCTCGCTCGAGATCCATGAGGTCGATGGCGAGCCGCGGGTCACCGTGGGCGAAAAGGGCATCAGCCCGACCCACTCGCTGATCAATGCCCGCCAGGAGATGTTCGACAATGTTTATTGGCATCATACGAACCGGGCCTGCATGGTGATGCTCCTGCGCGCGGTCCAGGAAGGGTTGATCGCGGGCGCGATTGCCGCCGATGACTTGACCGGCCTCGATGACGCCGGGTTGCTGGCGCTGCTTTCGGAACCGCGCATGCCGGAGCCGACCCGCCGCCTTTGCCAGGCGCTGATCGAACGGCGAATCCACAAGCGGGCGATCGAGGTCTCGGCCCGGGCCGATCATCTTCATCGCCAGCTCGGCGCGCTCTATGCCGATCCCGCCCGGCGGCGCATGGTCGAGGAGCGCCTCGACGCCGCGGTGGCGACGATCGTTGGAGTGCCGGTGCCGCGCGGCGCAATCCTGATCGATATCCCCAAGCCGGAAAAGTGGCGCACCGATGTCCTGGTTTCATTCCGGCGGCCACCGATCGGTTTCGAGCCGGTGATGGCCTGGCGGGAGGTCGCCGGGTTGGCCGATGCCGATCTCAAGCGATACGAGGAGCACCGCCGCATGATCCGGATCGTAACCACGGCGGAACTGCGAGCGATCCTCCGCGAGCATTGGGAATCAGTCTTGCCCGCCGCCCTCGCCGGCTGATCTCAAATCGAGGAACAAACACCGCTACGAATGGGCCATTTTTCCGGTGAGAGCCGGAGAAGTGGAGTCGTATGCTGTGACCATGAAAGATGCGCTCACTACCAACGACCTCCCGGAGAGTCCACGGGAACCCGGGTATGTGCTTCATGTCAGTGATCGCACTGCTGCGGCGATGCAGCTTGCCGCTCACTTCACCGCCCAATCTATGGTGCTTTCGGCCACCGTGGACCCCCGCGCGCGCCTGGCCGAGCAGCTCAGCTATTTCGATCTCGCTTTCCGGGCCATCATGAGCAGCACCGCGCGGACGATGATCAAGACCCCGGCGCCCAGCTCCGACGGTGAGGTCGACGGTCGTCGCGTGACGAACGAGTTCCGCGTCAGTTAGACTCCCATCTGAACCCGTGAATCGAACCGTCACGCCGATTCGGCTTTGCCGCACTGCCGATTCGTTCTACTATTGCAACCATTAAGCGAGTATGGGCCGTACGATCCCCCGGCGTTGCGCCAATTAGTCACGGACGTGTTCGGCTCTGGCGGAGGGAGCGTAGTGTCGTCGTCCGCGATCTATTCAGGACGATCCAGATCGGTTCCGACTATCCAGGTGCGCCAATTGGTCACCGGGATGGCTCCCATGCTGCTCCTCTACTTCCTCTACACGGTGATCCGATTCCTGGTCAAGGACCGCGGTCCGGTTGAAGGCATCCGCAACGGGTACAACGTGCTCCACCTCGAGGAGCGGCTCGGCCTGGACTGGGAGGTCAGCCTCCAGGAGGTCATGCTGCCGCACGAATGGCTCGTGAAGGCGGCGAACTGGTACTACGTGATCGGGTTCCTGCCGGTCATCCTCGCGTGCGCCGCGCTTGCGGCAGTGCTGGACTTTCAGACTTTTCTCTGGTGGCGGAAGCGATTCGCCTTGACGATGATCCTGGCCCTGATCGGCTTCGCGCTCTTTCCCCTTGCTCCCCCCAGAATGCTGCCCGGAATGGTCGACACCCTGATGGTGTATGGGCCGCAATATTACGGAGACAGCCAAGGCTCGAGTTTTTTCAATGCCTATGGGCGCTTGCCGTCGATGGTGAATGTTTACGCGGCGATGCCGAGCATGCACGTGGCCTGGTCGATCATTGGCGGCGCACTGTTGATCGGTGCCTTCAAGGGTCGCTGGTGGGCCTGGACGCTCGGCGTTCTGCACCCGGTGCTGATGGGCATTGCCGTGATCGTGACCGCCAACCACTACCTGCTGGACGTGGTCGTCGGCGTGCTGGCGCTGATTGGGGCCCTGCTGATCCTTCACTTCGCCGGGCGGGTCATGGGATCGCGCGTCGACACCAGGACGGCATATGTCTGAACCGGATGAGCTCAGCGATCTCCCGGAGTCGGACGGCGCGCTCCTCGCCGCCGGTGTGCTGATCGTGCTCGTACTTTTCCTGTGCGTCGTCATGTTCCTGGTCGCCGGATAAGCTGCCCAATCCGTCCGGCACAGCGACCGTGTGTGGAATCACGACTCGTCCAGGA
>DASQCG010000105.1:0-2602 GCA_035634825.1 Thermomicrobiales bacterium
CGGATCGTGATGGCCCGGCCGGTGATCTCGCTGGTGCTGTCCGCCGGATTGCTCATCGCCCTTGCCATCCCCTACTTCGACCTGACGCTTGGCTTCAGCGGCATCAACACGTTGCCCAAGAGCAACATCCGGGACGGGTATGAGATCCTCGCCAAGGACTTCCAGGCCGGGCGCCTGAGCCCGGTCAAGGTGGTCATCGACGGCCAGCAGGGCCAGGTCGACCAGGGCATCAGCAACCTCCAGGCTGCGATTACGAACGATCCGGTCCTCGGCAGTTTCGAGCAGCCGACCTGGAGCTCGGACGGCAGCCTTGCCGTGATCAATATCAACCTGGAGGCAGATCCGGACTCCCAGGTATCACGCGATGCGATCACGAAACTCCGTGACACGATCGTGCCGCAGTCGTTCAGCGGTACATCGGCGAAGGTCTATGTCTCAGGCGACCCCGCCTTCAACTACGACTTCCGCTCGCTGGTCAGCACCTGGACACCGATCGTTTTCACCTTCGTGCTGCTGCTCAGCTTTGTCCTGCTGACGCTCGCGTTCCGATCGATCGTGGTGCCGATCAAGGCGATCATCATGAACCTGCTCGGTGTCGGCGCGGCCTACGGCATCCTCGTCCTGGTCTTCGAGAAGGGGTATCTGCATAACGTGCTCGGCTTCCAACAGGTGCCCGCCATCGAGCCGTGGCTGCCGATATTCCTCTTCTGCGTCCTCTTCGGTCTCTCGATGGATTACCACGTCTTCCTGCTGAGCCGGATCCGGGAGCACTATGACCAGTCGCACCGGAACCGGGAGTCGGTCGCGATCGGCCTCCAGTCGACGGCGCGGATCATCACCGGCGCGGCGCTGATCATGGTCTCGGTCTTTTTCGGCTTCGCGGCCGGGCGGCTGGTCATGTTCCAGCAGATGGGCTTCGGCCTCGGCATGGCGGTCCTGATCGATGCGACCATCATCCGCTCGGTCCTCGTGCCGTCAGCCATGGCGCTGCTGGGCGACCGCAACTGGTACATGCCGAAGTGGCTGAACTGGCTGCCCGACCTCCGCGTCGAAGGTGCGCCTCGGCCGACAACAGCACCGGCGCCGACCCCGAGCATTCAGCCGGCAGGCGACTAAACCGACCTCATCTTCATATTCCGGACGGGCGGCGAGCGAAAGCTCCCCGCCCGTCCCCATTCCGGGCGTAGAATCCCGAGAATGTAATTCGACGATACGCCGGGCAGGCAAATGATCACGCAGGTTTCCCCAGACAACACCGACGTCATTCACCGCGACCTCAATCTGACCTACCCGGTCATCGATCGGGGCGATGGCATTTACCTCTACGACAGCGAGGGCAAGCGCTATATCGACGGATCCGGCGGCTCGGCGGCCGTAACCGCGATTGGTCACGGCGTGCCTGAGGTGATCGACGCCATGACCGCGCAAGCGAAGCGACTCGCCTTCGCGCCGACGCACGCGTTCACAACCGAGCCGATCGAAGAGTGCGCGCGGCTGATCGTCGAGAAGTTCGCGCCGGCAGGGATGGACCGCGTCTTCTTCTGCTCGAGCGGATCGGAAGCCAACGAGAACGCGATCAAGATGGCCATCCAATACCATCGCGAGCGCGGCCAACCCCAGAAGCAGATCATCATTAGCCGCTGGAACAGCTTCCACGGTCTGACGATGGCCACCCTCGCATTGAGCGGCCACACCGGGCGACGCCGCAAGCTCGTCAGCGCCTTGCCCCAGAGCGTGCATATTCCGCCGTGCTACCGGTACCGGTACGCCGATCCGCGCGACGAAGCGTACGGCGTGACCGCCGCGATGGAGCTCGACCGCACGATCCGCAACCTCGGGCCCGAGAACGTGGCCGCGTTCATCGCTGAGCCGGTGGTCGGCGCGACGCTAGGCGCGGTTCCAGGCGAGCGGACCTATTTCCAGCGCATTCGCCGGATTTGCGACGAGCACAATGTCCTGCTGATCTCGGACGAGGTCATGACCGGCTTTGGCCGCACCGGTCTCGCCTTCGGGATCGACCACTGGGGCGAGGTCCCAGACCTGATCACCTGTGCCAAGGGCATCGCGGGCGGGTATTCGCCTCTGGGGGCAGTCATTGCCCGGTCGGAGATCGTCAGCGAAGTGCGGCACCGTTCTGGCTCGTTCATGATCGGCGGCACGGCCTCCGGCAACCCGCTCTCGTGCGCGACCGGGATCGCGGTCATGAATTACATCGTCGAGCACGACCTGATCCCGAACTCGGCCGAAGTTGGCTGGTACTTCCTCGAACAGCTCAAGCGACTCAAGAAGATTCACCCGATCGTCGGCGATGTCCGCGGGCTCGGCCTGCTGGTCGGCCTCGAGTTCGTGAAGGACCGGAAGACGAAGGAGCCGTTCCCGCCCGAGCTGGGCGTGGCGAAGCGAATCGCGAACGAGACCTTCGAGCGCGGCCTACTCTCATATCCCGGCCAAGGCACAGCCGACGGTACGAGGGGTGACCACATCATGTACGCGCCGCCCCTGACCATCACGAAGTCGCAGGTCGACGAGATGATCGCCATCCTGGACGAATCACTTTCCGTCGCGGAGGCGGAGTTTGCCGAGGACTTCGCGCCGTGACGCC
>DASQCG010000106.1:0-1786 GCA_035634825.1 Thermomicrobiales bacterium
GTAAAGTGTCGCGAAGTCTTCCGCCGCTGCGTCCGGAGTGAATTGCGCCATGCCGCCAGTACCGATCGTCGACTCGCACGTGCATCTCTGGGACCCAGTCAAGGTCGAGATCCCGTGGCTCTCGACCGTGCCGAAGATCAACGTCACGCGAGACCTCGACGACTACGCGGAGGCAACCTCCGGGCTCGACGTACAGGGGCTGGTCTACCTCCAGGTCGAGGTCGCGCCGCCCTATGCCCTGATCGAGGCGCGCGATCTGGTCAACCTCGCCCGGTCAGACAAGCGGGTGATGGGCGTGGTGCCATGGGCGCCGCTCGAATACGGCGACAAGGTTCGCTACTTCCTCGAGGAGATGGCGGCGATCGGACCTGAGATCAAGGGCATCCGCCGCATTGTCCAGGACGAGCCGGATCCCGAGTTCTGCCTCCAGCCGCGCTACATTGAGGGAACTCGCGCCCTGCCCGATTACGGACTGACCGCCGACCTCTGCTGCAACTTTCGCCAGCTCGGCCCGACCGTCGAGCTGGTCCGGCAGTGCCCGAACACGCAATTCATCCTCGACCACATCGCCAAACCGAACATCCGCGGCGGTGAGATGGAACCGTGGGCCGGTCAGATGCGGGACCTCGCTTCGCTCCCGAACGTGATGTGCAAGATCAGCGGTGTCGCGACTGAGGCCAACCACGATTCGTGGACCATCGATCAGATCCGTCCCTACGTCATGCACGCACTTGAAGTCTTTGGCGAGGATCGGGTCGCCTTCGGCAGCGACTGGCCGGTCTGCACGCTCGCGACACCCTACCGGCGCTGGGTCCAGACCCTCGACGAGCTGACTGCCGATTGGACCGACGCGGCAAAGGCCAAGCTCTGGCGCGAAAACGCGATCCGCTTCTATCGCCTCGATGCCTGACGTCAACCGTGACTGAACGCGCCATTGACCATACCCGGATGCCGATCGTCGAAGGCATGCGCTGGTACCACGAGCACGACTTCGCCTCCTTCGCGACACCAGGACATCGGCTCGGTCAGGGTGTCGACCCGGCCCTGATTGAACTCTTCGGCAGGCAGGCGTTCGAGCTGGACATGCCGGTCAGTGGCGGCGCAACAGACGTCCACTTTCAGTACGACGTCATCCGCGAGGCCGAGACCCTCGGCGCCGATGCCTGGGGCTCGGACGTCTGCCATTACCTGGTCAACGGCTCGTCGGCCGGCAACCTGGCCTATTTCCTCGCCCATCTCGCACCCGGCGACCGGGTCATCATCGCCCGCGACCTGCACAAGTCGCTGATGACCGCGCTGATCCAGACCGGAGTGCAGCCGATCTATATCGCCCCGAAGCTGCATCCGGAGCTCGATTTCGGCATCGGCTACGACCCGGAGCAGGTCGAGCGGGCGATTCTGGCCAACCCGGACGCGAAGCTGGTCGCGCTCGTCAGCCCGTCATATAGCGGCGTCGCATCCGACCTGCGGGCAATCGCGGCGATCGCGCACCGTCACAACGTGCCGGTCTACGTCGATGAGGCATGGGGACCGCATTTCCATTTCCACCCCGACCTCCCCGAATCGGCCATGGCCAGCGGGATCGACGGCGCAGTCGCCAGCACTCACAAGGTACTGGCTGCCTTCACGCAGTCGGCTGTCCTGAACGCGCAGGGTCCGCGCGTCGATTATGCCCGGCTCAACACGACCGTCGGGATGTCCCAGACGACGAGCCCGGCCGCGTTCATCCTTGCCTCAATCGACGCGGCGCGGTCGCAGATGGCTCTCCGCGGCCGCCAGGTGCTCG
>DASQCG010000107.1:0-2324 GCA_035634825.1 Thermomicrobiales bacterium
ACCCTTGGTGCCGATCACCAGGAGATCCTCGTCATCGCGAACACATTCGGAAGCGATAACGCGGTCACCTTTGGCGAGGCGAATGCCGATCACGCCGGCGGCTGGTCGGCCCATCGCCCGGGCATCGGATTCCGCGAACCGGATTGCCTGACCCTTCTGCGTGACGAGGACAATTTCGTCCTCACCGCCGGTCACCCGTACCCAGGCCAACTCGTCGTTCGGCTCGAGACCGATTGCGATGATGCCGGTTGAGCGCACGGACTGGAAGAGATTCAGCGCAGTCCGCTTCACCTGCCCAAGGCGCGTCGTAAAGAACAGGTACTCAGCCTTGGCGAAGTCCTTGATGGGCAGCATGGTCGCAACCGTCTCATCCGGCTGCATAGCCAGGATATTGACGATCGGCAGGCCCTTGGCGGTGCGACCGGCATCGGGGATCTCGTGGACCTTGACCTGGAAAACGCGGCCCCGGTTCGTGAAGACCAGCAACGAGTCGTGCGTGTTGGCATGAAGCAGTTGCTGAACGTCGTCCGCCTCGCGCATCGTGACGCCGGTGATGCCCTTGCCGCCGCGGTGCTGCGTCCGGTAGACATCCTCGTTGATTCGCTTGACATAGCCGCGTTTGGTCAGTGTGACGAGCACGCCGTGGTTCGGGATCAGGTCTTCCTCGGTCAACATGCCGGAGACGTCCTGAATGCGGGTTAATCGCTCGTCGCCGTAGCTGCTCTTGAGCCGAGCCATATCGTCCGAGATCAGGCCGAGGATCTTCTTCGGATCGGCAAGCAGACCTTCGAGATACTTGATCTCCTTGAGGACTTCCTTGAGCTCGTCCTCGATCTTCTTGCGCTCGAGGGCAGCCAGGCGGGCGAGGCGCATGTCGAGGATGGCCTGCGCCTGAACCTCGCTGAACTCGTACTCGCTGATCAGGTTGTTGCGCGCCGTCTCGGTCGTCCGCGATTTTCGGATCGTGGCAATGATCTGATCGATGATATCGAGCGCCTTCTTGAGCCCCTCGAGGATGTGAGCGCGCTTGCGGGCCCGCTCCAGCTCGAACTCGGTCCGGCGTGTGATCACGATCTGGCGGTGCGCGACGTACTCCTGCAGCGCCCGCTTGAGGGTCAGAACGCGCGGCACCATGCCCTCTTCGACGAGCGCCAGCATGTTGATGCCGAAGGTCTGCTGCATGGCTGTGTGCTTGAACAGGTTGTTCAGCACCTTCATCGGCTGAGCATCGCGCTTCAGCTCGACGATCATGCGCATGCCAGTGCGGTCCGACTCGTCGCGCAGGTCGGAGATGCCGTCGATCTTGCCGTCCTTGACCATCTCGGCGATGCGCTCGAGGAGAGCAGCCTTGTTGACCTGGTAGGGCAGCTCGGTGACGACGATCTGGAAGCGATTGCCGCGGTTCGACTCCTCGACGAAAGCCTTCGCGCGGATCACGACGCGGCCACGGCCGGTCGAGTACGCGGCGCGGATACCCTCTCGACCGAGAATCGTGCCACCGGTCGGGAAGTCCGGGCCCTGCACGATCTCCATCAGGTCCTCGACGGTGCATTCCGGGTTATCGATCAGATAGCAAATGGCATCGGTGATCTCGCTCAGGTTGTGCGGCGGGATGTTCGTTGCCATGCCGACGGCGATACCGACTGCGCCGTTAATCAGCAAGTTCGGCAACGTGGCGGGAAGGACCTTCGGCTCCTTGGTGCTGGCGTCGTAGTTGGGCTTGAAATCGACCGTGTTCTTGTCGATATCGCTGAGTACTTCGTCAGCGATCGGCGCCAAACGGCACTCGGTGTACCGCATTGCCGCCGCGCCATCGCCATCGACCGATCCGAAGTTGCCCTGGGGATCGATCAGCGGGTAACGCAGGTTGAAGTTCTGCGCCATACGCACGAGGGTGTCATAGACCGCGGTATCGCTGTGGGGGTGGAAGTTCTTGAGCACTTCGCCGACGACACCGGCGCTCTTGCGATACCTTGAGTTACTACGCATGCCCAGCTCGGACATGGCATACAGGATGCGCCGCTGAACTGGTTTGAGACCGTCGCGCGCGTCCGGCAGAGCGCGCTGCACGATCACGCTCATCGCGTAATCGAGGTAGCTGCTCCGCATCTCAGTTTCAATGCTGGCGAGTTGAACTGCGCCGAGATTCTCGTCCAATTTGGGGGATTCCTTGCGTGCACAAACGCGAATTCTTACCCTGATAGTTTACCAGATTATCGGCCTCTCCGGCCACCCAAAAACCCGCGTACGGACGCCCAAATCGACACGAAAACGGGGACGGCCCAGCGGCGGTCCCCGTTTCAGATCATCGAATTGCGGAAGGC
>DASQCG010000108.1:0-2959 GCA_035634825.1 Thermomicrobiales bacterium
CACCAGCAGCTACCGCCGCGCCGCCCAACTCCAATCTGCCCGATCCGACGTCCGACCGGACTCGATCCGCGGCAATGTCGAGACGCGACTCCGCAAGGCCAGGGATCCGGAGGGCCCGTACGACGCGATTGTGGTGGCGAAGGCTGGCCTGGAGCGGCTCGGCTTGCTTGACGTCGTGACCGAGGAGCTACCGCTCGACCTGATGTTGCCCGCGCCCGGACAGGCCGCGCTCGCGGTCCAGTGCCGGGACGACGCCGACTCGATTGCATTCGCCGCTGCGCTCGATCACCTGCCGACTCGCCTGGCCGTCGAAGCCGAGCGCGCATTTCTATCCGGCCTCGGCGGCGGCTGCTCGGCGCCGGTCGCAGCGCTTGGCGATTTGCGCGACGGCAGGCTCAACTTGCGCGGCCGGGTTCTCGCGCTCGATGGTCAACAGGTGATCGATGTCCAGTCCCAAACCGACTGCCCGGATGTTGTCTCCGCGCTGGAAGCCGGCCGATCTCTGGCCGGAGTCGCACTCGAGCAAGGAGCAGCTGAACTCGTGGAGGTCGCGCGGTGAGCAACGCACTGGCCGGACGAAAGATCGTCAACACCCGATCCGCCGATCAGGCCGGCGAGGTTGACGATCTCTTGCGCGAGCGGGGAGCGATTCCCATTTCCTACCCGTGCATCGCCGTCACACCGCCGGACGATCCGGCCGAGCTCGATTCTGCCCTGGATGCTCTCCTGGCCGGCGAATTCGACTGGCTTGTGCTGACGAGCACCAACACCGTGCGCTCGCTCGCAGGTCGGCTCTCCGCGCTCGACCGCCGCGTACCTGAAACGCCGAATTGGCGAACTGCAGCGATCGGACCCGCCACCCGCGATGCCGCGCTCCGTGCATTGGGCCTGGCATCCGCAGTCATGCCCGAGACCTACCAGGCGTCTGACCTGGCAGCCATGATCCCGATCGAGCCGGGACAGTGCGTGCTCTTGCCGCAATCGGCAATCGCGCCGGCCGATTTGGCCGACACCCTGACTGCGAAGGACGCCACAGTCCGCGTCGTGACTGCCTATCAGACAATCGCCGGCTACGGCGGAGTTCAATTGGCCGATTTCCTGGCCCGAGGTGAGGTCGATGCCGTGATCTTCGCAAGCTCGTCGGCAGTCGATGGCTTCGTTACACGCCTCGGCGATGAAGGAATCGGCATCGAGGCGATCAATGCCATTCCTGTGGTGTGCATCGGCCAGAGCACGGCCGGCACCGCCCGTCGACACGGCATCGTGTCTCCGGTAGTCCCCGACGAGCAGACGCTCCCGGGAGTCGTGTGCGCGCTCGAATCTGTTTTCGCGTATCAGCCTGTCAGCAAAGGAATGATCTTGTGATCAGTGACCTCAGCACACCCGCGACTCCGGCCACCGGCACAGTCGCATTTCCGGCGGTCCGGCCGCGTCGCCTGCGCCGGACCCCGGCGCTCCGCCACCTGGTCCGCGAGACGCGCCTTTCGCCGGCCGACGTCATCTACCCGATGTTCGTCCGGCCGGGACACGACCTGCACATCCCGATCTCGTCGATGCCGGGACAGGCGCAGTGGTCGGTCGACCGGCTGGTCGGCGAGGTCAAGGCGGTTGCCGCCCTCGGCATTCCCGGCGTGATGCTTTTCGGCATCCCTGAGCACAAGGACGAGATTGGTAGCGAAAACTGGGATCCGCACGGGATCGTGCCGCAGGCGATCCGGGCGATCAAGGAGAGTGTGCCGGAGATGGTGGTCATCTCCGACATGTGCCTTTGCGAGTACACCGATCACGGCCATTGCGGGATGATCAACCACCCCGGGCATGAGTACTTCAATCCGGCGCTCGAGAACGGCTATCTGCTGAATGATCCGACCCTCGAGCTGCTGGCCCGCTCGTCGATCACTCATGCGGCGGCCGGTGCGGATGTGATCGCCCCGTCCGGAATGATCGACGGCATGGTCGGAGCGATCCGGGCAGCACTGGATCAGGCGGGGTACGAGCACGTCGCGATCATGAGCTATGCCGCCAAGTTCGCGAGCGGATTCTACGGACCGTTCCGGGAGGCGGCCGAGAGCCCGCCGCAGTTCGGTGATCGCAGCCAATATCAGATGGACCCCGGCAACCGGCGAGAGGCGCTCAAGGAAGCGGCCCTGGATGTGGCCGAGGGCGCCGACTTGATCATGGTCAAGCCGGCCTTGCCTTACCTCGACGTGCTGAGCGATGTCCGGCAATCGTTCAACTTGCCGATCGCCGCCTATCAGGTCAGCGGCGAGTACGCGATGCTCCAGGCCGCCGCGGCGAATGGCTGGATCGACCTCGATCGCTGTGCAATGGAGTCGCTGACCGCGATCAAGCGGGCCGGAGCCGACATGGTCCTGACCTACTTCGCCAAGGATGTTGCGCGATGGAGTCAGTAGCAACGGTTCGGCAGGTACAGCACGATCCGGTATCGGACAGCCGGTTCCTGCGCGCGTGCCGGCGGGAGTCGGTCGATGCGACGCCGATCTGGTTGATGCGCCAGGCCGGGCGCTACATGCCCGAGTACCGCGCGCTACGGGAGCGCTACGGTATCCTCGACCTGATAAAGCAGCCGGAGCTGGCCTGCGAGGTCACACTCCAGCCGATCAACGCCTTCGACCTTGACGCGGCGATCATCTTCGCCGACATCCTGCCGCCGCTCGAAGGCATGGGACTGTCGCTCGAGTTCGTGCGCGGCGAGGGTCCGCTGATCCACAACCCGGTCCGGACCACAGCCGACATCGAGCAGCTGCGGACACCATCCCCGGAGGAGGCGCTGCCATTCACGCTCGAAGCGATCCGTCTAACCCGGGCTGAGCTCGAACCGCGCGGGATTCCGTTGATCGGATTCAGCGGCGCACCGTTCACCCTCGCCTGCTATGCGGTCGAGGGCGGCGCGAGCCGGCACCAGGCTACGGTCAAGCGACTCATGATGAGCGAGCCG